>JBDNIB010000821.1:0-3926 GCA_041688535.1 Prosthecobacter sp. | reverse complement strand
GTCGCCATGTTTGCCAGATGGCATCAGGAAAACTTCTTCAAATACATGCGCCAACACTTCGGCTTAGATCGCTTAGCGGAGCAAGGCACCAGTCCATTGCCCGATACCAGCCCGATCGTCAACCCCACCTGGCGAGCGCTCGACAACCAAGTGCGCAGCAGCACCGCCAAGCTCAGTCGCGCCCGTGCCGTGTTCGCCGCGCAGAGCCTGCTCACGCCGCAGCAAAACAGCCCCGAAGCCGCCGCCCGGCACGAGCAACGGCAGGGAGCCGCGCTGGAGCAAGTCCAGCAGCTCCAAGCCCAATTCAGCGACTTGAAAGCCCAGCGCAAAGAGCAAGCGCGGCAGGTGCAACTCAAGGACTTGCCCGAAAGCCAGCGAGTGGAGCAGCTACGCAGCGGCAGAAAGCACTTCATGGACACCATCAAGCTCATCGCCTACCGCGCAGAAAGCGCGCTCGTGCAGTTCGTGCGCGAGAGCATGTCACGCAGCGACGACGCCCGCAGCCTAGTGCGCAGCCTCATGCAAACGAGCATCAACCTACGCCCCAATCCCGCAGGCAAAGAGCTGGTGATAGAAATCCACGGCCAAGCCAACGTCGCGCAAGATCGAGTCATCGAGAAGTTGTGCGAAGAACTCAACGCCACCGAGACGGTATATCCCGGCACCGATTTGGTGCTCAAATACAAGACCTTGAGGTCATCACCTTTCCACCGATCTCAGGATGTCTGAAGGTAGTCACCCTCCACCCGCAGATCCAGCTTTGGAAACGGTAGGAAGGGCTTCGCCGTGGCCGGGGCATTCGCCGCGTTCGCCACCGCCGCCGCGGCGATTTGAAGCGATGAGGCGGTCGAGGCGATCTTCGTCATGCCGCGCTCGCGCTGCCACTCCTCCAAAACATGCGCTCGCATCGCCTCGCGGTCCGTCATGGTCAAATCATGGGCAGCCAGGCCAGTCGCCAGCAACAGGTAAACAGGAAGCGTTTTGGATTTCATCATGCCCCATGAAACCCGCGCCACGTCAGAATGGCTTCAGCGAATTTCAGGAGATTTGTCAGGATTGCGTCAAGGCGATGGCCTCCCGTTGAAATGCAGTCATCTTGATGGCCCATGCGCCTGCTCATCATTGACGACGATACCGAGCTTTGCCAGCTCGTGGCGGATTACTTGAAGCCGATGGGCTTCGAGGTGGAGATGGAGCATGATGGTGAGCATGGGGCCGAGCGTGCCACTGCCGAAGCCTGGGCGGCGATCATCCTCGACGTGATGATGCCGGGCTGTGATGGATTCGAAGTACTGCGGCGCATCCGCGCGAAATCGAAGGTGCCGGTGATGATGCTGACCGGACGCGGCGAGGAGGTGGACCGCATCGTGGGACTGGAACTCGGCGCGGATGACTATCTGCCAAAAAACGTTTTCTTCCCGCGAGCTGCTGGCACGACTGCGGGCGATGATGCGGCGGGCGGGCTGGGTGGCGGAATCGGCACCGCAAGCACCGATGAAGGAGATCCTCGTGGGCGAGTTGCGCATCAATCCTGAATCCCATGCGGTGGTGCTCGGTGATGAAGCCTTGCAGCTTACGCCTGCGGAGTTTGGCCTGCTGCTGTCGCTGGCGAAGGCGCACGGTCGCGTGAAAACGCGGGAGCAGCTCATCGAAGAAGTCGCCGACCGCGAGTGGGACGTGTTTGACCGCGCCATCGACATGCACATCTCCACGCTGCGCAAAAAACTGGGCGATGACCCGAAGGAGCCGCGCTTCATCAAGACCGTGCGCGGCTACGGCTATCAACTCGTCACCCCGAACCGCTGAACCCATCATGGCCCGCCTGCGACTGCCTTTGTATGGCAAAATTCTCCTCTGGTTCCTGGTGAACTTGTTGGTGCTGGCGCTGCTCGGCCTGGGTTTCATGCGTGCGCAATTCAACGTGGGGCTCGACTGGATGCTCGCCGGGCCAGGGGGTGAACGTCTTGAACAATTGGGCAAATCCTTGACCGCTGAGCTGCGCAATCTGTCGGAGCCGGAGTGGGTGGAAGCGCTGGCGCGTCACGAAGCCGCCCTCGGCCTCACTGTTGCGCTGTTCGGCAGCGATGGGCTGCAAAAGCTTGGTCCGCCGCTCGTCGTGCCGCCCGATGTTCGTCCCATGCTCAGTGACAAGCGCAGCGCCGCCGACATGCCGCCCCCGCCGCGTCCTGGGCGCATGCGCAACACCAAGGCAGCGGGCAACACCGCCGAGGCCGCGCTTCATGCTGCGCACGGCGAATCCCACGACCTACTGGGCCGGCATTCATCTCACGCTCGCGTTTGGCGAAGGCCCAGTACGTCGCCCACTCACACTCGTGATCGTCTCGGACTCCGTCACGGGTCGAGGGTTTTTTTTTGATGCCTGGCCGTGGGTGGGACTTGTCACAGGCGGCTTGCTTATTTCCGCGCTCATCTGGCTGCCCGTCGTCGGCGGCATTACGCGGGCGATTCGCCGCACGAATGACGCCTCCAAACGCATCGCTGCGGGAGGCTTCGACGTGCGCGTGCCGGAGCAGCGTAGCGACGAACTCGGTGAACTGGCCGCTTCCGTAAACACCATGGCCGCGCAGCTCGGTGATTACGTCGCGCAGCAGCGCCGCATCACTGCCGATGTCGCGCATGAGTTGTGCAGCCCGATTGCGCGCATGCAGATGGCGCTCGGCGTGGTGGAGCAACGCAGCACGCCGGGGCAGGCGGTGTATTTGCAGAAGATCGACGCCGAACTGCAGCACATGGCGAAGCTGGTGGAGGAAGTGCTCGCGTTCTCCAAAGCCGCCACGCTGCCGGAGCGGGAGACGGCAGAAGCGTTCGACCTGCGCGAACTGGTCGAGCAAGTCATCGCCCGCGAGGCTCCCGAGGTGGCGATTCAGCTTCACGTTGACGAGATCAGGCTTCACACGCTCCGCTCCGCCCTGGATCGCGCCTTGGGCAATGTTTTGCGCAATGCAGTGCGCTATGGGGCACACCCCGAAATCCACGCGCAGCGACAAAACGGTCACGTTATCATTCAAATCCGCGATCAAGGCCCCGGGGTGCCCGCAGATGCCCTCACGCGCTTCTTCGATCCCTTCTACCGCCCCGAAGCTGCGCGTGGTCGCAACACCGGCGGCAGCGGTCTCGGCCTCGCCATCGTCAAGCGCTGCATCGAAGCCTGCGGCGGCACGGTGACGGCGCGGAATCGCGATCCACACGGCCTGGAGGTCGAGGTGTGCCTGCCCTCTTGAGCTTCCTCAGTCGTAGCTCAGCACATCGTGCATCTGCCATGACAGGCGGCCACGAGCGCCGCCGCCTTCGCTCCACACCCGTGCTTCCAGTGTCTCAAAGGGTGCCAGCCACTTCAGCGCGGCCTTCAAATCCTCCGCGCCACCATTCTGCGCCCGCGCTGCTACAAACGCTTTCAAAAACTCGCGCAGCTTCGGCACACTCAGTTTCACCTGCGTTCCCGGTGTTCCGGCTGTGGCGCTAGGTCGGCCCAGTGCTTCTGCCACGCGTTGCTGCTGTGTCCGCGAGGTGCCTAGCATGAACAATTTTTCGCTCAACGAGGCACAGGGCATCAGATCGCCCGAACCCACGGGCAGTTCATAAAAATAACTCGTCAGATCCCCACTCCGCAGTGCCTGCGCCGGTGGCAGCGTGATCGGCTCTGGTGCTGGAATGCCCTGGATCACTTGGCGCAGACCTGCCTCCATGTTTTGCCATGACACCCCGATCAGCGCCCGGGTCTTGACGTCCTGCACGTTCAGTAGTCGTGGCAGCGGAACCGCCTCGCCACCCGCAGGCAGGACCGGCAGCGGCGGCATCTCGCCACCGACGTCCAGGATGAACGCGCCATCGCTGCCCAGCGCTTTCTGCCAGATCGTCTTCGTGCCGTCATACACGCCCAGGATGCCCGGCAGCACGGCCTGATC
>JBDNIB010000820.1:0-4544 GCA_041688535.1 Prosthecobacter sp. | reverse complement strand
GAGAGAAGTACGAGCGATGCTGGAAAGCCGCATTAAAAAGCGCGAGCGTGATCAAGTGCAGCGCCGGCGAAAAACCCGCGCCGACCGCCCACCACTATGGCCTGATGAAGAAATTTAAATCAAATGACAGAGTAGAGTTAACGGCATTGATGTTAGTAGCCTTGTTGCGGTGCATCAAGGACTCCCTATTCCGCAGGAACAGGGCTGCTATGCGTGCGGCGTTAGCTCGATTTTCGGAGAAAGTCGGCCACGATGCTGTCATGTCATTTCACCACCACGGCTCAACCATCCGTGAACTGACCCAGGGCGCGGAACTTCTGGTAACGCGTCTCAAGTAGCTGGGCGGTGGGCAGGGCGGTCAGTTCCTTGAGCGCGGCGAGCACGGCTTCCTTGAGTGCCATGGCAGCGTCAAAGTGATCGTTGTGAGCACCGCCGGGAGGTTCGGGGATGATGCCGTCGATGACACCGAGCTTGGAGAGATCCTGGGCGCTGAGTTTCAGCGCGGAGGCTGCCTCGGGGGCGTGTTCGCGGTGTTTCCACAGGATCGCGGCACAGCCTTCGGGGCTGATGACGGAGTAGTAGGCATTCTCCATCATAAGCACCTTGTCCGCGATGCCAATGCCGAGAGCGCCGCCGCTGCCGCCTTCGCCAATGACGATGGCGATGACTGGCGTGCGCAGGGTCATCATCTCCCGCAGGTTGAAGGCGATGGCCTCAGCGATGTTGCGCTCTTCCGCGCCGATGCCGGGGAAGGCTCCCGGGGTGTCGATGAGGGTGACGATGGGCAGGCCGAACTTCTCCGCCATGCGCATGAGGCGGAGGGCTTTGCGATAACCTTCGGGATGGGCACTGCCAAAGTTGCGCAGCAGGTTTTCCTTCGTGTCACGGCCTTTCTGGTGGCCCAGAATGGCGACGCGCTGGCCGCCAATGGTGGCAAAGCCGGCGGGCATGGCGTTGTCGTCGCCGATGTGGCGGTCGCCGTGGATTTCCACGAACTCATCGCAGCAATGCTTGACGTAGTCGAGCATGAAGGGCCGGGCGACGTGGCGGGAGATCTGCACACGCTGCCAGGGGTTGAGGTTGGAGTGGGTCTCGCGCTGTAACTTGTCCAGCTTGGCCTCGGAGTCGCTAATCTGCTGGGCGAGCTTGGCGCTGGGCTTGGCGGCGAGCTTCTTTTTGGCCTCCTCGATTTCCTCGCGGAGTTTGACGATGGGCTTTTCGAATTCCAAAACTTGTTTCATGGCGGTCGGGAAAGGGGTGGGGAGAGGTTATCTCACGAGGCTCAACTTTGACCCTCTGCTCACAAGCGCAAAGAGTTCTTCGATGTCCTCACGGCTGAGAAAGATGCCAGTTTCGGTATTGGCGGCGGGGACTGGCAGTGCGGCGGGTGTACCATCCGCCTGCGGCTTCATGGCATCCACTGGGAGGGCTTTGGGCACGGGCGGCGTGCGAATGATGACGCCGGGCTTGCTCCCGGGTAGCCATTTTTCAGCGGCCAAGTACTGGGGATCGGTCGAGTTCACGGACTTGCCTTCAAAAATGGCATTTTTCCCGGTGAGCGTCATTTCCACCGGCAGACGCGTGTCGGGTGGCAGGCGGATGTCGCTCGCCTCATAAACTTTGAAGCGGTACTCCTTGTCGCCGATCTTGCGCAGCAGCGTGACCTGCTTTTTGGACACGTTCACTCCCAGATGGAAGTCCATCGGGATGATGGTGAGGTGATCACCCGGATGCAGGGTGTAGCTCATCAGGCCGCTCATGCGAATGATGGCGTCCACCGTGGTGCTCTGCTTGGTGGCGATGAGATTGAGCGAGTCGCCCGGCTGCACGATGTAGTCCTTTTTTCCCGCCATGTTTTTGGGCGAGTAGAGCTGGTCGAGATTGATCTCGCCGATGATGCGCATGGCCTCGGGGCAGGTGGCGGATTCGGGGAACTGCTGGCGCAGCTTGATAAGCGCCTCACGTCCTTCCTCGATCTTGTCATCGCGGATCAGCTCCACAGCGGCATCGAAGCGGCGCACGCCGGGGTCGATGCGCGGCCGGTCCTGGCCCTTCATCGCGGCGATGTCGCTCTCCACCTGGCTCTCCTTGAGCAGGATGTTCGTGTACACCCAGTAGCCCATGGCCAGCGTGCCCGTCACCAGGCCCACGGTGATGAGAAAAATGAGCAGTTTGATCTGTGTGCTAGCCATTGGGGAATCCAAGGAAACGACAACTCAGCCGAGCAGGCCGCGGCGTTTGAAATCGAAGAGATTGATGTTCTGGGACTTCTCGATCATCTCGACGGTGAACTTGAGCAGGCAGATTTCCCAGGTGTCGTCCACGCCCTGGATCACCGCGCGCATCGGATTGCCGGAGGTGCGGATGTTGCTGACGAGCTTGCCGCAGACTTCATCCATGGATTCATGGACGATCTGCTCGGTGATCTCGCCTTTGCGGAATTTGAAGCCGTATTTGAGGATCGCCAGTTTATGCAGGTTGTGTTTGAGAAAATCACCAAACGCCTCGGCCTCCGGGCCAAAACCCTCGAAATCGAAGTTTCCGGGCATCTCGGGGCGCAGAATCAGCGGTTTTTCGGCCTCGATGCGGCCCTCGCGAACCCGCACGGCACCCACGGTGTCCATCAGCTCGGTGACGATCTGAAACTCAAACTGCGTGCTGCCAAAGGTATCGATGCGGCGGTCCGGCTCATGCAGGACCTGGGTGTTTTCGAGGGCGTATTGAATATCGAACTCTGTAGGCATCGTTTTGGGGGTCGCGGAGAGTAGGCTACTTGGGCGGAGGGGCCAGCGATTTCTTGGCAGCGCTGGTTGTGCTGCTTCACGCGCTGTTCTACTGAGATCGGATGAAACTCCCCCCCCATCTGCTCGACGAAATCATCCTTTCCATGGGGGAGGTGTTTGTGGGGAGGCGCTATGCGGACAAGGTAATCGAGTTCACCTTCAAACGGCACCGCAAGTGGGGCAGCCGGGACCGGCGCATTTTTGCGGAGTCGATCTATGAGTGCGTGCGCTGGTGGCGCTGGTACTGGCATCTGGCGGGACTCCCGGATGTGGAGCACACGCAGCCAGATGACATCACCCCGGAGCGCCTTTGGCGCGTGTGGGCGGCCTACTGGATCACTCATGGTCGTGATCTGCCGGCGGACGAAACCGCGCCGCAGGTGAACAAGGCTGACATTTTGAAGCGGGCGCAGGAATCCACCACGCCTGCGATCCGTGCGGCGATCCCGGATTGGCTGGACGCACGCGGCAGCGCTGAGCTGGGCGCGTCCTGGCCTGCGCTGCGTGAGGCGCTGAACACGCCTGCGGATGTGTTCATGCGGGTGAACACAATCAAGGGGGACCGCCGTTCTCTGCGGGAGAAGCTGGGGCAGGAAGGTTATGAAACCGAGGCCGTCGAGAATGTGCCTAGCGCGCTGCGTTTGAAGCAGCGGGCGAACCTGTTCGGCACCGCGTCTTACAAGTCGGGGCTGTTTGAGGTGCAGGACGCGGCCTCACAGCTCATCGCGCCGTTTCTAGACGTGGCACCGGGCATGAAGGTGATCGACGCCTGTGCCGGCGGCGGCGGCAAGGCGCTGCACATTGCGGCGATCATGCGCAACAAGGGCCGCATCCTCGCGCTGGACGTTCATGCCTGGAAACTGGCGGAACTGCGCAAACGTGCTGCGCGGGCGGGCGTGGACATTGTTGAGGCACGGGAGATCGAAGGCTCCAAAACGGTGAAACGTCTCGCCCAGAAGGCGGACCGCGTGCTGCTGGACGTGCCCTGCTCCGGTTTGGGCGTGCTGCGCCGCAATCCCGACGCGAAGTGGAAGCTGAGCGATGCGGAGATCGACCGTCTGATGGCCCTGCAGGCGAAGATTCTCGAAAGCTACAGCCGCATGGTCGTCCCCGGCGGCAAGCTGGTCTATGCGACGTGCAGCATCCTGCCCAGCGAGAACGAACGACAGGTGCAGGCATTCTTGGCCAAGCACGGCGCGGACTGGACGCTGGTAGAAGAACTGCACCCCACGCCGTAGACGGGAGCGTTTGACGGCTTTTACGCAGCGCGGTTGGTGCGGTAATCCCATCAGGTGTTGCCGACGGAAGGCACGGAACAAACGGAAGTTCGGAATGATGACATTGCGGTGGTGGTCGCAGAATAGTGTTCCGTACAGTCTCTGTGCGGCAGCGAACGTTCCCTGATTCCAGAACCGCACAGAGATTGCCTTCGGCGCGCTTCGCGAGGTGCGGACCACTATCAATGACAGCCGCAGCCGGTGCCGCAGGAGCCGCCGCTGGATGACTGGGAGCCGCCACCGCTGCTGGCACCCATCAATCCGGTGCCGCCGATGGGGATGCGGTGGATCGGCTGGCCGCTGTCGGGGTGCTGCGTGAGCGCGGCGTCTTTCATACTCTGGCGGAGTTCGAAGCGTTTCGCGGGCTCGCCTTCAAACTGGGGGATGGTTTCGTAAACGTAGGTGGGCATGGGGGGAAATGGCGAATGTGGAATGACGAATGACGAATGACGGACAAAGCGCAAGCGTGGAAATAAAAACGGCG
>JBDNIB010000819.1:0-3574 GCA_041688535.1 Prosthecobacter sp. | reverse complement strand
ACGGCCAGGGCCGTGGGAACAGCGGCTTGTAACCTGCAAGGCCGCTATGAGGTGCCGATGCTGGACAGCTTCGCGCTGGAAGGGAAGGACAACGAGTGCGGCGGCCTATACAAAATCGCCGCGCCGAAGCTGAACATGTGCTTGCCGCCGCTGACCTGGCAGACATACGATGTGGACTTCACCGCCGCGAAATTTGATGCCGAGGGCAAGCCGACCGCGAACGCCAAGATCACCGTCAAACACAACGGCGTGGTGGTTCACGAGGACCAGGTGCTGCCCGACACCACGACTTCTTCTCCCAACAAAGCAGACAGCGCGCCGGGACCGATCTTCCTGCAAAACCACGGCAATCCGGTGCGCTACCGGAACATCTGGGTGGTGCGGAAGTAGTGCGGACAGCGGGGTGTCAAAGCGGGTGTTTAGCGCAGTTGCCGCTCTGAATTGTGAACAACTGCGCCGACTGTGAATATAGGAGGCGCATTTTTTCGCGAAAAATTATGGCAATCGGACTCGCAATCCTTTATTTAAGGCCCATTAAATATCTCCATACGCCAGTTTTGACGCTGGCATCTGCGTCTCGCCTGTCATGTCCGCCGCGAAGAAAGGCCCGAAGAAACCAGCCAAGCGCTCTCCACGTAAGCGCAAGGGCGGGGACACGCACGTAATCGACTACACGCCGGAATCTCCGGTGATTCGTGAGCATGAGGCGGAGGAGCGCCGCCGCCGCGGTTTCCGCACCGCGCTGTGGCTCATTGCCGCGATGATCGTGATCGGCCTAGGCTGGGTGACGTGGCATGAGGCATTGGAAAAGAACTCGCAGTTCCTGCTCAAGGCGGTGGTGGTGAACACCGAGGGCACGCTGACACGGCAGCAGGTCGTGGCTGCTACCGGACTGACGGAGGACACGAACCTGCTCACCTTGAACCTGCGTGAGGTGCGGGAGAAGATCGAACGCATGCCGCAGGTGAAGTCCGCGAAGATTCATCGCGACTATCACGGCCAGCTCACGCTGGATGTGGTGCAGCGCCTCCCGGTGGCCTGGATTTAATGCCCGAAAAAGAATTTTCTCGAGCTGCTCAGCGGCAAGGGCTGCCTAATGGACGCAGAAGGCTCGCCCATTCCCTGTGACGTCATCACCAAGGAATATCTCGGGATGCCCCGGATCGTCTTTCCCGCATTGAGCGATCCGTTCTACGGCAGGCCGACACCGGACATGCAGGTGCATGCGGCGCTGCGTTTGATGGAAAAGCTGCAAGGGCGGGCGGAGAGCGGACACGCCGCGCTGGAGCGCATCGAAATCCCGAACGCGTGGTCGCTGGTGGCGCACTTCGGCGGTGATGCGCGCATCACCTTCGGTGTGGATGACCTGGACCCGCAGCTCGCGCGCTTTGACCGCTTCATGCACGAGGCGCATGAGCGGAAATGGCACGTCGCCACGCTGAACCTGATCTCACGCATCAATACTCCCGCCACTTTCCACACAGCGCCGGACGTCACCGGACTGAGCCTGGCAGACACCGCCTCCACCACCCCCACACGCTGACCGCCATGGCCAAGAGCACGATCTACGCAGGACTAGAAATCGGCACGCACAAAATCTGCGTCGTCGTGGGGGAGGCAAAGCGGGATGGAGCGATCAAAATACTCGGCGTGGGCCAGGCGCCCTCGCGCGGCGTACGCAAAGGCGAGATCGTGGATTTCGAAAAGGTACAGACCTGCGTGAATGACGCTCTGGTGCGGGCGGAGGACCGCAGCGATGTGATGATTCGGAATGTTTTCCTGGGCGTCACTGGCGCACACATTGAAAGCCTGAACAACCGTGGTCGCCATCGCTTGCCAGATGATCAAACCGAGATCACCGAGGATGATGTTGAAGAGGCGAAGGAGATCGCTCGCACCGTCGCCATTCCGCAATCGAACGTCTTTTTGCACAGCGTGGTGCGGCAGTACATCGTCGATGGCGCAGAAGCGGTGCGACCGATTGGACGTGAAGGCCGGGTGCTGGAGGCTGATTATCACATCATTCATGGCGTGCGTGGCCGCGTGCAGAACGCCATCCGCTGCATCCGTGAGATTCCGCTGGAAGTGGAAGACGTGGTGTTCAATCCCGTCGCTGCGGCACAGGTCGTGCTGACCCGCGAAGCTAAAATGCAAGGGTCTCTCATGATCGACTTCGGTGCGGGTACTTGCGACTATGTGCTTTACGAAGGCGGCATGATCACCGCGTCCGGCTGCGTGCCGCTGGGCGGCGATCACATCACCAACGATGTCTCCATGGCCTTGCAGATCCCGAATGGCCGCGCCGAGCGACTCAAGGTCGAGGAAGGCAGTGTGCTCTATGATGAGGTGCCGGCCGGCGAGATGCTCAGCATTGAGGACGACACCGGTTTGATCCTGGGCGAGGTCGAGCGGGCCTTTCTCAATGAAGTCATGAACCTGCGCACCAAGGAAATCCTCACGCAGGTGCGGGTGCGGGTGGAGGACCACCTTGGCCGTCTGGGCGCGGGAGTTTATCTCACCGGCGGCGTCAGCATGATGAAAGGCGTTGACGCCGTGGCCCGGGAAGTGTTTGGCATCAAGGTCACGCGCGCAGGTTCGGCCCCCGTCAGCGGCATCACCGCCACTTTCGAGAATCCGCAATACTCCGCCCCCATCGGCCTCATTCGTTATGCGCAGATCCTGGACAGCGAGAAGCCCTTTCTTTCCCCGTTGAAACGCCTCGGCAGGCGCATGCAGGAACTGCTCTCCTCCGTCATTCTCTGATCCCATCCACCACCCTCAACCACCCACGATTATGGTAGAATATGACCGCAACCAGCCTCGCGAAGTCACGGACCAGCACGGCCCGCGCATCTGCATCGTCGGTGTCGGCGGTGCCGGCTCCAATGTTCTGGATCGCATCACTCTAGACCGCATCGTCGAGGCCACGCTCGTGTGCGCACACACCGATGTGCGTGTGCTTGGCCACTCGATGGCACCGATCAAAGTCCAGCTCGGGGCCGAGTTGATGAAGGGCATCGGCGCGGGTGGCGATCCCGATCTCGGCCGCGAAGCTGCATTGTTTTCACGCGAGCAGATCCGCCAAGCCATCGAAAACCACGACATCATTTTCATCAGCGCCGGTCTCGGCGGCGGCACCGGCAGCGGTGCGGCTCCGGTGATCGCCGAGATTGCGAAAAACACCGGCGCGCTCGTGCTCGTCGTCGCCACCATGCCGTTTAGCTTTGAAGGCCGACGTCGGCTCTCCCAGGCCGAGGAGGCGCTCGAACTGCTGCAAAAACGCGCCGACGCCCTCGTGCTGTTTGAAAACAACCGCATGGGCGAGCTCATCCTGCCGAAGGACGGCATCCAGAAGGCGTTCAGCCAGGCCGACCAGTTGATCGCCCAGAGTCTGCGGGCCGTTTCCACCATCACAACTACGCCTGGACTGGTGAAACTGGGTCTGGATGACCTCACTTCCGCGCTCGCCACCGCAAACGGTCGCTGCCTCTTCGGCTTTGGCGAGGCTCGCGGTCAGAACCGTGGCGCTGAGGCGCTCAAAAAGGCGCTCAAGAGCCCACTCATCGACTCAGGT
>JBDNIB010000818.1:0-2624 GCA_041688535.1 Prosthecobacter sp. | reverse complement strand
TGAAGCCACGCTCAAGCGCGTCCAGGCTCTCGGTCACACGCTCTCCGAATCCAAGGGCTTCGGTGCCTGTCAGGCCATCTACTTCGATGCGCAGAAAAAACTTTTCTTTCCTGCCAATGATCCGCGTGTTCCCGGCAAGGCCGATGGTCGCTGACCGGTTTTCACCCGCGCCTCACGCCGTTTTAAGCCAGCGGGCAAAAGCACCGCTAGGCACCTGTGGCACGCCAGCGGTGCCTTGCAGCAGGAGTTCCCCATGCTCGACGACACCGCCGAACACACTGAACTCCTGGCGCATCAGATGCTGCAACGTAGTCGGGGAAACGACTGACTGGCGGCAGAACAACAGCACCCCGAGCGCCTGGTCGGAAAGCAGCCCGCTAACCGTGCTCAGCAATGCCCCCAAATCACGCTCCAGCTCAAACGTGCCACGTTTCGCATCGCGTGGCACCTGGGGGTCGATCACGATCAAATCATAGCGTGTCGTCTGGCTGCGCTCGCGCTGGGCAAACTTCACCGGATCATCCACCACCCAGCGAATATCACGATTGGCTAGAGTGTTAAGCGCCGCATGCTCGCGGGCACGTTTGATGGCCTCGGCAGAAGCATCCACATGCGCCACCGCCGCCCCGGCCTGCGCCGCCGCCAAAGTGGCACCGCCCGCGCCACCGAACAGGTGCAGCACCCGCGCTGGCACACGCTGCTTCTCAGCAAAGGCCGTGCAACGTGCCGCGATGAACTCCCACTGCGCCCGCAGCTCCGGCGCTAGGCCGCGCACACTGCCAGCAGGATGCAGGAGAAACCGCAAGCCGCCCAGTTTGAGCCGCAGTGGCTGTTTCAACTCACGCTTCAGGTCCACCGCCTTGCGCCACTCTCCACCGGACAATTTCCGCCGCCACCACACGGCTGGCATAGCGCGTGAGGAGACCAGTGGCCCCAACTGCTCCAGCACCCGGCCGCCGCCGCTGTCGAGCAGTTCATAGGCGTCGTTGGGTGCTGCGGGTGGCGATTCAATTTCAGTCATGATGAGTTCCCAAATAATGTCGATAAATCTCCGTCAGCCGGTCCAGCATGTGGTCCAAACTGTGATTTTGCTCGACCATGATACGGCCTGCCCGGCGCATGCGCTGGGTTTCTTCCTGCTGATCGATGGCTTCAGCGATGCGCACCGCAAAGGCAGCCACATCACCCGTGGGAAAGATGCGGCCGGTATGACCTTCCTGGATGATCTCAGGAATGCCGCCGCAGTCACTGCCGACTACCGCCGTGCCACAGGCGAGTGCTTGCAGGCCGATCTGCGGCACGCCTTCATGACGAATCGAGGGAATGCAGAGCAGATCCAGCGCACGCAACACCTCCGGCACGTCCTCACGATGCCCGGTGAACTGCACCAGGCCCTCCACGCCATGCTGACGCGCCAGACCAGTGTAATTTTCCAGCGGCGCACCACCACCGACGACGACGAATTGAAAATCGCGCCCGGAATCACGCAATTGGCGGATGGCATCAAAAAAGAGCGCATGCCCTTTCCAGGAACGCAGCACCGAGACCATGCCAATCACTGGCGGCGCACCGGATTCACGGCGCACCGGCAGTTCCGCCTTTGGCCCGTCGGGATGGAAGCGCTGCACGTCGATGCCCGTCGGCAGCGTGGTGATGTGTTCGTCAGCCAGTGGAAAAATGCGCTGAAAGTGGTCGGTGATCTTCTGGCTCGTGGTCAGCACATGGTCCGCAAAGGTGGTGAAGGCATGTTTGCTCACGCGCGGATTGGGATAGCTCACGTCGATGTGCCGGCTGCGGATCAGCAGCGGCGTGCGTGCCATCCGGGCGGCGATCCCGAGCAGCCAGCCATCCCGTGAGCTGTGGGTATTCACGACTTGGATGCGCTCCCGGCGCAGCCACAGTGCCAGCCGCACCGCCTCAAACGGCAGCAACCGGCGGTCAAACGCACAGGCACGCACGCCCATACCCGCCGCTGTTGCACGCTGGAGGATCTGGCTCTGCGGATGCGCTAGCAACCACACCGGGCAGCCACGCTGCTGAAAACCCGAAAGCTCCGCCATGACACGGTGCTCCTGCCCGCCCCAGCCGCGCGAGGCTTCTGAATGGAGAATGAGCCAAGGCTTCTTCATCCGATGCGGGACACAACCAAGAACCACCCCACAACGGCAAACGCAACTCCAGCGCGAGCAGGTCTCGCGGAATCAGCTAACTCATAATGCTCGGACTCAATCATCCGACAGCTTTGGACGGCTGCGATTCGCAAACAAGATGATTCGTGTGATTTATGAATGGGATGGTGGCTAGGGAACCCCAGTCAATCTGCACCCGGTGTTTTTTGACTGGATTTCAAATTAAATCTCTACAAGTAGGCTCTCCCGAATGAAGAAAGCACTCATCACAGGCATCACCGGCCAGGACGGCTCATATCTTTCCGAGCTACTGCTCAAAAAAGGCTATGAAGTCCACGGTATTATTCGGCGGTCGTCGAGCTTCAATACTGGCAGGATCGACCACATTTACCAAGATCCGCATGTGGATGGAGCGCGCATGATCCTGCACTACGGAGATCTGGCGGACGCGGTGCAGATGGTGAAACTTCTTTATGAACTCAAGCCCGATGAGAT
>JBDNIB010000817.1:0-5231 GCA_041688535.1 Prosthecobacter sp. | reverse complement strand
GCAAATGGTTCCTGGCTCTCTACACCACCGTTCCCGCCACGCCCTTCCCCGCGCATTTGCCCGAGTCGATGGTGGACGCCTGGATCGTGCTCAAGGAGCATGCGCCGGTGATGCTCATGGGCGGCATCCTCATTGGTGCCCTCGGCGCCCTTCTCAGCTATGTCGGCACTTGGGGAGCCTGGGAGGTCTCCACCCGTCTTGAGTTGGCGAAGAAGCTGCGCGTGGTGAAATCCGCCGCGTTCTGAGGTTACGGGGGACAAATCCGGTCTTTTTGCCGGTTGCGGAGAGATGGGCGCATGAAAAACCTTGTTCCCGCGCATGCTTTGCGTTCTCATTCTTCCATCACACTGAAAATGACCGAGGCAGAACGCAGAATCATCGCCGCGCAGGGCTACGTGGAGCTGGGCCTTTACCATGAGGCCAGCGCCGAGTTGTCGCCGTTGCCGGTGGGCATGCATGACCGAGTGGATGTCATCGAGATCACGTTGCTCTGCCTCATGGGTGGGCAGCGCTGGGCGGAGGCTCTGGCCTTGGCCTCCAAACTCTGCCGCCAGGAACCCGTGGAGCCAGGTGGCTTCATTCACGCCGCGTTCTGCCTGCATGAGCTGGGCCGCACCGACGAGGCCGTGGATGTCCTTTCGCGTGGCCCCGCTACCTTGCGCACCAAGGCGGTCTATTATTATAACATGGGCTGTTATCATGCCTGCCTGGGCCACTACGACAAATCGCTCAGCTACCTGGAGCGCGCGTTTGAGATGGATGGCGAACTGCGGTTGCATGCCAAAAAAGATCACGATCTCGACTGCCTGCGGGATCAACTGGAGTCCCACCACGCATGAGCACCCCCGCCAGTCACGCGAACCTCCAGGCCGTGCAGGCGTGGTTTGAGGAGAGCTTCCGCACCCGCTGGGAGATGGGCGCGTCCGTTTCCATCTGGCAGCACGGCAGCGAAGTGCTGCATCTGGCGCATGGTCATTGTGACCGGGCGCATGCGCAGATCTGGGATGAGCACACGCTCGCCCCCGTGTGGTCCGCCACCAAAGGCCCCGCCGCCGTGTGCTGCCTGCTCGCGCTCGAAGAGGCCGGCATTCCGTTGGATTGCCCTGTGGCCGAGGTCTGGCCCGAGTTCATCGGCGGTGGCAAGGCCGAGGTCGCCTTCATTCACCTGCTCACGCACACCGCTGGGCTGTGCTCGCTGGACGAACGCACGCCGATCTACAATTACGACGCCGTGATCGGCGCGCTGGAGCGGCAGCGCCTGCTCTGGCAACCGGGTACACGCCAGGGCTACCACGCGCGCACCTTCGGCTTTCTGCTGGATGAAATCGTGCGCCGTCTCACCGAGGCGGAATCACTCGGCGAGTATTTTCGCGAAGTGTTCGGCAGCCCGATGGCGCTCGATTTCTGGATCGGCCTGCCCAGCGCGCAATGGGGGCGCGTCTCGCCGGTGTATCCCGGCAAGATCAGCATCGCCAACAGTGATCAGGCATTCATCAAAGCCTTCAACACGCAGGACTCGCTCACGCACCACACCTTCACCTCGCCCTTCGGCCTGAACGCCGTGAGTGACTTCAATCAAAGCGAGACCTGGGCGCGTGGTTACGCCAGCATGGGCGGCGTCGGCAGAGCGCATGGCCTCGCGCAGTTCTACAGCATGCTCGCGCAAGGCGGGCGCTGGAACGGCACGCAGCTCATCCCCGAGTCTGTCGTGCGGCAGTTTGAGCAAACACTCACGCAGGAGGTGGACTCCGTGCTGCTCACGCCCATCGCCTTCTCCGCTGGCATGATGCAGGATCCGCTGAACACCGACCCCGAGTCCGGCGGTGGCAAGCTGCGTCAGCATTTCGGCCCCAGCCTGCTCGCCTACGGCCATCCCGGTGCCGGCGGCAGCCTCGCCTTCGCCGATCCCGAGAACGGCATCAGCTTCGCCTACGTCATGAATCAGATGGAAGTCGGTGCCCTACCGGGAGAGCGGGCGCTCGGACTGGTGCGGGCGCTGTATGCGTGAGCGGCCTCGGTGTTGACAGATTAGCAACACGGCGCGACAGCTCTGGGTGCGCATCATTAAGCAGTCCCACCTGCGTCGGCTGGCCGGCCGGCACCCGCGTTCAGCGTCTGCCGCCGAAAACTGGCTGGCCGTGGCAAAGCAGGGCCGGTGGGGCAGCCTGACGGATGTGCGGCGGACGTTTCCCCATGCCGATGCAGTGACCCTCGCCAGTGGCAACACCGTTACCATTTTTAACATCGCCGGCAATCAGCTCCGCCTCATCACCGCCATCCATTATCGCGCTCAGCTTGTCTTCATCCTCCGTCTGCTGACGCATGCCGAATACTCCAAAAACACCTGGAAGGAACAGCTATGAAAACCGCCCCACGTATCCGCTTCACCGCTCCCTCGTTTGACGAGCTGCCGCGTGATTACTCCGCGCTCTGCGCCCTGCTGCTGCCGCGTCCCATTCGCAGTCGCAGTCAGGCCGCCGAGGTCGAGACGATGATTGACGCCTTGGCGGTCGATGAGCGGCGTCTGACGAAAGATCAGCGGGATTACCTGGAGATGCTCTGTGATGTCCTGGAAATGTGGGACGCGGCGCATGCGCCCGCTGCCGGGAAGCTTTCGCCCGCCGCCTTCCTCGCGCTGTTGCTGGAGCAGTCGGGCCAGTCGGCGGCGGAGGTGTCACGTCAGATCGCCGTGGATCGCTCGGTCATGACACGTCTGCTGAGCGGTGAACGCGCCTTCACCGTTCCACAGGCACAGGCATTGGCGCGGCATTTCGCCGTGGATGCAGCCGCGTTTCTGGGACTGTCGAGGGCCTGAGCCGCGCTACTCCACGACTTCGTGCTTCCCCGCCTCGGTGAACACATCCTTCCCTTGGCTGCCGCTGATCTTGTTGCCCTTCACGGTCTGGCCTTCGCCGGCGAGGTGGATGCCGTGTTTGCCGCTGCCGGTGATCTCGTTTTGCAGCACGGAGTTGTTGCGCGTGTGTGAGGTGAATTGGATCGCGTTTTCCGCGCTGCGCATGATGGCGTTGAGAGCGATGCCGTTGCCCTGATCCACGGATTGTTGGTCGCTTGCGCCGGTGATGAGGATGCCGAGGCGGCAGTCGCTCAGCTCATTGCTGGCGACGAGGCACTTCTGCGCGCCTTGCAGCGTCACGCCGACAGCGCAGCGCGTGAGATGATTGTGCGCGATGAAACTGCCTGTCACCTGCCCGCCGAAGACCACCGCGTCCTTGGCGATGTCGCGAAAGGTGCAGTCCTCGATCTCCACGGCGGACGCATGCGTCACCCGCACGGCATGCCGCTGCTGATTCTGGAAGAAGCAGCGGCCGATGTGAATCTGCTGCAAGCCATCCTTGCCCGTCTTCTCTTCGCTGATGCCGTCCTGCCCGCCCGCGAAGGTCAGTTTCTCGATGCGCACGGCCTCGCATGCGCCGTCCAATCGCAGCAGGCTGGTATTGCCCGGTGCCGCTTGCAGTATGCAGGTCTCGGCATCGAGGCCGATGAGACGCAGCTTCTTCGCGTCTTGCAGCAGCAGACCCTTTTCGATGACATGCACGCCCGGCGGGAGCACCACCTCGCCGCCGTCCGCCTTGATCGCCGCATCAATGTGCTGCTGGATCTCCGCCTCCGTGAGGGCGTGGGCTGGGGTGAATGCGATCAGCAGCAGGAACAGAAGCCGTTTCATAAGGTGAGATGCAATCGCTGTGAATCGCGCCATTTTCGCCTTCTTTCCGCCCGCACATGCAGTTTCTCTCCCGCCCCGGCTTCTACCTCATCGTCCTGCTCATCGCGGCGATGCTGCTGCTCACAATGTGGATGAGCTGGCAGATCGACACGCTGCCACAGCGCAAACCGGCACAAGAACCCGCTCCTGCGGCCGTTTCCTTGCCACCATGAAGCATCTGCGCCTCGCCTTCTTCCTCGCCCTCACACTCACCGCGCAGGCCCGCCAGCCGAACATCATCTTCATCATGGCCGACGACCTCGGCCCCGGCGACCTCGGCTGCTACGGACAGAAAATCATCCGCACGCCGAACGTGGACCGCCTCGCGGCAGAGGGCATGCGCCTCACTCGCCATTACTGCGGCAACGCCGTCTGCGCCCCCTCCCGCAGCGTGCTTATGAGCGGCTTGCATCCCGGCCATGCCTTCATCCGCAACAACCGTCAGGCTGATGATGCCAAAGGCATGCCAAAAATGGGTAAGCCCGACAGCGAAGGCCAGTTTCCCGTTCCCTCTGACGATCTCCTCATCCCGGAGGTGCTCAAGCCGCTCGGCTACACCACCGGCGGGTTTGGCAAATGGGGCCTCGGCGGACCCACCTCTACCGGAGCGCCCTTGAAGCAGGGTTTTGACCGCTGGTTCGGCTACAACTGCCAGGGTGTCGCCCACAATTTCTATCCCACCTATCTCTGGGACAACGACCAGACCATCGACCTCAAGAACCCGCCATTCCCCGCGCACGACACCTTCAAGTCCGGCGAAGACCCAGCCAAAGAGGAGAGCTACAAGCGCTTTCAAGGCACTGAATACTCTGCCGATCTCATCGCCGAGCAGGCGCTGAAATTCGCCCGCGATAACCAAGACAAACCCTTCTTCCTCTACTGGCCTACCACCGTGCCACACGTCGCCCTCCAGGTGCCGGACGACTCGCTGACCGAATACATCGGCAAGTTCGACGACCCGCCCTATCCCGGTGGCAAGGGCTACATCCCGCACTTCCGCCCGAAGGCCGCCTATGCCGCCATGATCACCCGCATGGACCGCGAGATCGGCAGCATGATGGCCCTCATCACCGAGCTCGGCCTTGATGACCACACGATCTTCGTCTTCGTCAGCGACAACGGCCCCGTCAACGGCACGCATCAAGGCCTCGCCGGCACCGACTGCGAGTTCTTCAACTCCAACCAAGGTCTGCGCGACGGCAAAGGCACGCTCTACGAGGGCGGCATCCGCTCCCCCGGCATTGTGCGTTGGAAAGGTAAGGTGAAGCCCGGCAGCATCAGCGACCGCATCTCCGGCTTCGAAGACTGGCTGCCCACGTTGCTCGATCTCGCCGGTGCCAAGGCCAACACACCTGCCACCGATGGCATCAGCCTCGCGCCGACTTTGCTTGGTGAGCAACAGCCAGCCCGTGAGTATCTCTACCGCGAATTCCACGGCTACGGCGGCCAGCAGATGCTCTGCATGGGCGAGTGGAAACTCCTGCGCCGCAACCTCGACGGCAAAGTC
>JBDNIB010000816.1:0-2265 GCA_041688535.1 Prosthecobacter sp. | reverse complement strand
GTCGCGCCGCTAGACCACCGGGCCATGGCTGCCGCCTCCCGGTTCGAGTGCCGCCCGCACCGCAGGCCGGGGCATGGCTGGGAAAGGGCCGCCCGCTCCCGCCGCCGCAGCGTGCCGGGGCCGGGAGAGATGATTCCGACGTTTGTCGGAACGAGCACTCACGCCCCAGAATCGTTTTTTGAGGCATAATTTGCCCAAAAACCGGCATTGACTGGCAGGCTGAGGCAGAGAATCGCTGCGGAATTCATTGGCGCATTCCACAACGGACCCGCCACCGGCGTCGATGAAACTGAAGTAGCAAATGCAGGGTCATGCACGCGAGCGCCGGTCTGTCGCGGCGATGAGTTCCATGAGGGAGATGCCAAACCCCGCGCAAATCTTCTCCAGAGTCAGCACCGACGGCATGGTTTCCATGTCCTCCACGCGGCGCAGTCCCGAGGTGGAGAGGCCCGCCAGCTTGGCGAAATCCTCCCGGTTCAGCCCGGCGTGTTCACGTTTGCTGCGGCTGGTTTTTCCGAGGGTGCGACTGATGGGTGGCAGCTCTGCGGGCCGGTATTTGGAGCGATTGGAGTCCATCGCCCAACCATGGCAAGAATCGCCGATCCAGTTGCCACTATCGTAACAATGAAGTCCACCCCTGCCATCGCCGCCCCGGCCGTCTTGCTCAAGTCGGCTTCTCGCGTGCATGGCACAGGCCAGTTCCTGCCGCAGTTCCGCCTCCGTCCAGCGACGGGCCGCAGGTTCGTCCGGCAGGTTCAGGGTTAGAGTCATGGTCAATGCTTAAGAGCCCGCGTCACCTTCGCAAAGCCTTTCCTCAGCCCCGCTCTGCCATGAGGGGTCGTCACCGCCGGAGCGTTGGCCGACAGAGATGAAAAAGGGCAAAAAGACCCGGACGCTTCGTCACGCCGCCGTCTCGTAGAAGTGCTCGAACACCGCCTCGACCTTCGACTCGTAGAGCGGCTTGTCATAGGCTCGGGGTAATCCTTCATCGAGGGTGTCTTTGATGGCGTCCTTCACCTGCGAGCGAGGCCCGGCGCGCTTTTGCCAGTCCAACGCCAAGAGCGCTTGCACCCGATGCAAGAGGCCACGCGCCACCTTCTTCACTTCCTCGCGCTCGGCGTCGTTCATGTCCGGGGCGGGACGGGTGAGGATGTCGAAGATTACCAGCTCCTCCGGCAGCATGTTCTCCCGAACGTGGCGTGTCTGCTCTTCGGAGAGTTCGCGACTGAGCTTGAGCAGTTCCTCAAAGAGTTCGTCGATGTTGCGGCTGCCGGCGTTGTAGCTGGCGATCAGTTCTTCAAACTTCTGCTGGTAGTCCATCCGCGTGCGGTTCAGGCGGATGATCTTCTCCAGCGTGGCGCGGATCGCGGCTTTGAGCTTCTCGATGTCGAGGTTCTTCTGCTTCGACGCTTTGAACTTCTTCGCCAGCGCCTCGAAATTGATCTTCGACAGGTCGATCACGCCATGCCGTGCGCCTGCGCTGCCCTCGGCAATCGTGAAGCCTTCCGCGCCGATGGACTCATCGAGCAGGTCATTGAGCCTGCCCATGATGGGGGTGATGTCCGGCGTTTCACTCTCGCCAGTTTGCACCTTGATGGAATCAGCGAGTGTGGCGAGCAACGAGCACATCGGCGCGAACTCGATGGCCGCCTTGTCGGGCTTCACGGCTTGATACAGCGCACGCACCAGCTTCTCGTGGGCGAGGAATTGCTTCCGCAATTCATCCGGTGAGATGAGAGCGTCTATGGCAAACTTCAGCGCATACAGTTTCTCCATCCCCTCCGCATCATGGATGGCCGTCAGGCTCCCACCTTGCGTCTGGCAAAACTCCGCCGCTTCCTTCAAAGCCGTGCGCAGTTGTTCCACCAGCTCCTGCTTGTCGCGCACCGGCGTCTTGCCGCCCTTGCCTGCGCCGTAGATCGCCAGGGCTTTCTCCAGCGAGGCGAAGACATTCGCGTAGTCCACGATCAGGCCGCTGTGCTTGCCGGGATAGACGCGGTTCGCCCGCGCGATGGTCTGCATCAGCGTGTGGTTCCGCATCGGCTTGTCGAGGTAGATCGTCGAGCAGCTCGGCGCGTCGAAGCCGGTCAACCACATGGCGCAGACAAAGACGAGGCTCAGTTCGTCCTGCGGATCTTTGAACCTCTCATCCAGCGCCTCCTCGTTCATGCGCTGGCGGTGCGGCACGATGTCGATGCCCTTCGCGGCCATCTTGGCGAGCTCGTTCTGCTCGCCCGAGACGATCACCGCCATATCCGTGCGGGT
>JBDNIB010000815.1:0-5750 GCA_041688535.1 Prosthecobacter sp. | reverse complement strand
GGGCAGCTTGAGGTCGTGTTTCGGTCCACCGCATGTACTCAGCCCAAGCCTGCGTGAACAGGCGGTCGCTGGCGAGTATCAGGCCATGAAACGTTTGATCACCCAATCCATGGCAGGGCCAGATCCGCTGGCGGTGAGGTTGCGGCAGCGTGTTATGGCAAAGCAGGCCACGCATTGGCGGGAAGTTCGCCAACACGGCGAAACCGCGAACTCCGACCGTCATATTGCAGCGCTCCTGGCGGGTTGGTTCTGCCAGAATCGGTAGTTTTTTCATCGCCTAAGCAGCGCCAGCCGTGCGGATGGTCTGCGCGTGGCCGCAGAACTCGAAAACCTCGTGGCCGAGATCGTCCACCGGGTGGCGGTGCCGAATGTGGGCAATTTGCGGGAGCAGATGGCTGCTTTGCGGGCGCGTGAGGCCGCGCTTGCCGCCGGTTTGTAATCAGACTGCCAAGGCCCGCTCGCCGATGATCTTGGCGGTGGTGGTGTCGATTGGCACGGTTTTAGAGCCTTGGGCGGCGGAGAGCAGGCAGGCATCCAGCACGCGCTGGGTTTGCAGAGTGATTTGCGACCACTGCGGGTCGATTTTTCCTGACAACACGAGCTCGGAGAAGGTCTGGAACAGGCCGGACTCCTGGGAGCCGGGGGCGTTGTTGCTGGGCTCGTCGAGGGTTTCGACGTAACGGCCTGCGTGCATGTCCGCACGGCAGGCGTCGATGACGAAAGCAGAACAGTTGAGGCTGAACTGGGTTTGGTCGCCGGAAAACGGCAGCACAAAGTCAGCGACGTGCAGCAGGGCCTGGTCACCGCTGATCATGGCCCACTGGGCGTTCGCCGCAGTGAAGGAGCAGTAAAAGGATGCTGAAGCACCGTCTTCAAAGGCCAGGGCGCCGGAGAACTCCAGCGGCACGGGCGGGGCATCGGGCACCTGCTGCGTTTCGGCATGGATACGGCCGGTGACGTGGACGGGCGTGGCGTACTTCATGGCCCAGAGGGTAAAACGCAGGCAGTACCAGCCGAGATCGCCCAGGCAACCGAGCGGCTCGAGCGCGCCATGGGCGCGGATGTTGCTGCGCTGGAACTCGTCATCGCCCATGAAGCTGAACTGCGTGGCGATGTGGCGGATCTGCCCCACTTTTTGATCTAATGCCTCGCGCATGCGCCGCAGCCTTCGGCCATGCATAAACATGACGCCGTCCATGAACTGCACGCCGTGTTGAGCGCATGCGGCAATGATTTCCTCCACCTCGGCGGCGGTGCAGCCGACCGGTTTTTCCACCAACACATGCTTACCGGCCTGCGCGGCACGGATCACCCACTCTTTGCGCAAACCGGTGGGCAGCGGGATATAAACCGCGTCGATGTCCGGTCGTGCCAACAGGGCCTCGTAGCTGCCCATCGCCTCCGGCACGGTCTCATACGGCGCGCTGGCCTGGCATTCGGCGATGAAGGCGGCGGCGCGGGCGACATCACGACTGGCCACGGCAACGAGGGTGGCATTCCCGGCATCACGAATCGCCTGCCAGTTTTTGCGAGCGATGAAAGCGGCACCGAGGATGCCCCAGCGGCAGGTGGGAGTGGTCATGCGGCATGAAGCACAAGGCATGAGCCTGCGTCAAGGCAAAGACCGGATGATGGAGACCACGACCTGGCTTGCCCTCTCTTTTTTGCGAATGGGTGATTGCGGATTGTCAGGGAGGCGGGCATAGACTTACACTTCGACTTCTGCTCATTTCCCTCTCCTCCCAATCGCCCATGATCGACGTACAGAACCTCACCAAGCAGTATGCCGGACGCACTGCGGTGAACAACATCTCCTTCCAGGTGGAGCCGGGGGAGATTGTGGGGTTTCTGGGGCCAAACGGGGCTGGAAAATCCACCACGATGCGGATTCTCAGCGGGTACATGCCGGCCACCTCCGGTCGGGCCAGCGTGGCGGGTTTTGACGTCTTTCATCAGTCCATCCAGGTGCGGCAATCGGTGGGCTACATGCCGGAAATGGCCCCGCTCTACACGGACATGAAGGTGAAGGAGTATCTGCGCTTCCGTGCCGAGCTAAAGGGACTCTCCGGCCATGCCATGCGCCGCCGCGTGGGCGAGGTGATGGAGCTGACCGGCGTCAGCGACATGCGCCGCCGTTTGATCGGCAATCTCTCGAAGGGCTACCGCCAACGCGTGGCCCTGGCGGATGCGCTAGTGCATCAGCCGAAACTGCTGATTCTCGACGAGCCGACGAACGGCCTCGACCCCGTCCAGATCCGCCATGTGCGTGATCTGCTGCGCGGACTGAAGTCCAAGCACACGGTGCTGCTCTCCACGCACATCCTGCATGAGGTGGAGCAATCCTGCGACCGCGTGGTGATGCTGCACCAAGGCCGCATCCGCGCCAATGACACGCCGCAGAACCTGACGCGGCAACTACGCTCCACCACCCTGCTGCATCTTGAGGTCGAAGGCACCGGCAAGCTGGCCGAACAGCTCACCGCCCTCCCCGGCGTGCGCAAAGCGGTGGAAGAGGAAGCAAAGCCCCAGCAGCCCTGGCGCAAATTCACGCTGCGCGTCGAGCCAGATCACGATGTCCGCGACGCGGTGCTGGAGCTGGCGATGAAACAAAAATGGCGCATCCGCGAGATGCACCGCCAGCTCCCCACGCTGGAGGATGTCTTTGTCGAACTTTCCATGAACGCGGGCCTACCCACCGACATTCCCACCCACGTCCTATGAGGATTTTCTGGATTCTGCTCAAAAAGGAGCTGCACGCCTTCTTCGTCTCGCCCGTCGCCTATGTGGTGCTGGCGCTGGTGATGGTGCTCAATGGCTTCGCCTTCCGCGCCGCCCTGTCAGTGCTGGAAAGCGCGCCCAGCGAAGGCTCCATCGTGAGCTGGACCTTCCACGCCATGTGGTTCTGGCTGTCCTACTTTTTCATCTTTCCGCTACTGACCATGCGCCTCTTTGCCGAGGAAAAGAAAATGGGCACGCTGGAGACGCTGTTCACCGCGCCGGTGCGCGCCTGGCAGGTGGTGGCCGCGAAGTACCTCGCCTCCGTCATCGTGTACTGCGTGCTGTGGCTACCGAGCCTGATCAATTTCAAATTCGCCCACTGGATCACCGCCGGCGAGGTGGAACTGCCTTCAGGTGCCATGCAGGGTGCGTATCTCATTCTCGTGGTGATGGGCATGTTCAACCTCGCGATCGGCTGCTTCGCCTCGTCATTGACCTCGAATCAAATCGTCGCGGCGATCCTGTCGTTCACCATGAGCCTGATGCACTTCCTGATGGGCGTCTTCATCATGGTCGTGGGCAGCCGGATCTCCGACACCATCGTGGACATCGTGAACTACTTCGCCGCGACGGAGCACATCCGCATTTTCACCGCCGGGCTGATCGACAGCCGTGCGCTCATCTATTACCTCAGCATGTCGCTGCTGTTCCTCACCTTCACGCATCACGTCGTCGAGTTCCGCCGCTGGCGGCCGTGAGCGCCGACTGATCCACCACCATGCCGGATTCCGCCCAGCCCACCACGCCCGCCGCCGCCCCGGAGCAGCCGCACGATATGCCGAAACGCTATGGCATCGGCCTCAATGTGGCCCTACAGGTCATCCTGGCGCTGGCCATTTTTTTCGGCGTCAATCGCTTCAACTACTACCACTAATGGCGCTGGGATCTCAGTCCCAGCCAGGATTATACCCTGAGCCAGGCCACGCTGAGCCATCTCAACAGCCTCTCCCGCGATGTGCAGATTTACATCGTCTTTGGCCGTGACTCGAAGGTCTATGGCGAGGTGCAGTCCCTGCTGGAAGAATACCGCCTGCATAGCAAGCAACGCGTCAAGGTGAAGTCCATCGACCCGGTGCGCGACATCGAGCGCGCCGAACAGCTCAAGGCCGACACCGGGCTATCACTGGCACAAAACGGCGTGCTCGTACGCTGCGGCGTGAACAAACGCTTCATCACCGAGGAAGAACTCGTCGTTCGCGAAGCCGGCACCACCACCAACCGCCAGATCATCGAGTTTCGCGGCGAGGACGCCATCAGCTCCGCGCTGCTCTCCGTCGTCGAGGGCTCCGTCCGCCGTTTCTACTATGTCGTCGGCAAGGGCAGCCGCTCCGATGCCGCCCTGAGCGATGCCTACGCCGCCACCATCGAACTCGGCAAGCAGCAGAACTTTGATGTCATCCAGGTGAACCTCGCCGAGATCAGCCGCATCCCGGCAGACGCCGACGGCCTTCTCATCCTCGGCGCGCGGTATGATCTCTCAGAGCGTGAGATCGCCATGCTGGACGATTATTGGAAGACCAAACGGGCCGGCATCTTCGTCATGCTTGATCCCGGCGGTGAAACCACGCGCCTCAACGCCTTCCTCAATCTCTACGGTATCCGGCCACGTGGCGACCGTGTGCTCGTCGCGCAAAGCACCAGCACCGGCGCGAAAAAGGAATTCACCGTGACCGCCGAGTTCGGCAACGAAGTGCCCTTTATCCGCCACCTCGCCTCGTCCGTCATGACCTTTGTCGGCCAGTCAGAATCCCTCGACCTACGCGATACGGATCTCATGTTCAAAGAGCAGTCCATCAATGTCGAAGCCCTCATCCGCGCCTCACCGCGCTTCTGGGGGGAAAAGCATTTCATCGAGGAGTTGCCCGTCGTCGATGAGGAGGACACCGTACCGCCGATTTATCTGGCCGCTAGCGTCGAACGCGGTGCCGTAATCGACGCGAGCGAACGTGCCGATAGCTCGCGCATGGTCGTGGTGGGAAATTCCACCCTGCTCGACAAGCAAACCATGCTCGCAGTAAACCACGATTTCGTCGCCGCCACGCTGAACTGGTTGATGAACCGCGAGAGCAACATCGGCATCACCCCCAAGGCCAAGCGTTCCTACCGCATCCAGCTCACCAGCAGGCAGCACGAGCTGATTTTTTGGATCACCTCCATCACCATGCCGGGCATCGTCCTGGGTTTTGGTTTCATGATCTGGGCCGCCCGCCGGGCCGCATGATTTTAACCGCATGAGCGCACGCACCACCCTCCTCCTGTTCCTGCTGGTCGCCGCCTTAAGCGCGGTCATTCTCGGCATTGAGCGCTACTTTCCCTCCGCCCAGGAGCTGCGGGAGATCAAACGCGGTCCCGCCCGCTTCGAGAAGGAGAAGGTCACCCGCATTGAGGTGCTCACCGCTGAAAACACCCCGCTCACCTTCGTGCGTGACGACACCGTTTGGCAGATCAAGGCCCCGTTCAATGACTTGGCCGATCCACAGAAAATTGCCGCCCTCATCCTCACCCTCCATGGGGTCGAATGGATCGAACGCATCCACCGCGAGGAATTTGACGCCGGTGAATGGCAGAAAACCGGCCTCGACCAACCGCGCTATAAGGTGCGCCTGCTCGTCGATGATGCCGTGGTGAATGAATGCTGGTTTGGTGCCCCCGCCGTCATCGAAAACAGCGTTTACATTGGCATTCCCAACTCCCAGGACCGCGGCACCGCCTGGTATCTCGCCAAAAGCGAGGCTCCCGCCGTCCTCCAGATTCCTGCCGCCTCCTGGCGCGATCCCAAGCTGCTGCGCCTGCCCGCCGAAGTCATCACCAGCATCACCCTGACGCAGCCCACTGGCCAGATCGTCCTCACCCGTGACAATGAGCACAGCCCTTGGTCCCTCGCCAAACCGCTCAAGACCCGTGGCAGCAAGGAGCGCATCACCGAGCTGCTCTCCTCCATCCTCAACATCGAGATCACCGAGGCCCGTGAT
>JBDNIB010000814.1:0-1989 GCA_041688535.1 Prosthecobacter sp. | reverse complement strand
GGGATGCGCCCCCACCTTCCCGCCCTGCGGCCCCTCATGGGCAAAGGGATTCGCGTTGCCAAAATCACGCCAAACGCCGTTCTCCTTGATCAGGCGGCACAACGCACCCGGCACCTTCGGTCCTGGATTCATGAACGTCTCAAACTTTGGCGACTCCGGCCCCACCGTCAGTTTTAACGCCGCGCCATCCACCCGCACCGTCAGCGTTCCCCCGCCCTGCCGTGCCTGCGGCGGCGGGTAGAGCACGATGCGGTTCACATTGCGCGTCGTGATCTCGATTGTATGCCCGTCCACCAACTTCGCGTCAAGCCGAGCGTCCTGCCAGCTCTCGTCCATGCCGTGCAGGTTCAACCATTTCACGCGGCCATAGAACGGCGTCTTGGTCTGGATGTGGATTTCATCAGGGAACAGCTCTCGCCCCTTCGCGACCGCCTGTTCAATCCACGCCTGCACCTCCTTGATCACCTCGGGGTGATATTTATGGCCCATGCCGGGGCCGATGAGATGCGGCGGCTTGAGGCCTTCTTTGGCCAGCACTTCCATCATGTACACCGCCGAATCGCGCTGGCTGTCCTCCTCCCCGCTGTAGCTGATCAGCGGCACGTTGAAAAAATTCCGCGCATAATCCGGCACGTCATACACACCCCACAGCGTCTGCTCATACCACGCCGGATACTTGTCCGGCGTCAGCTTCTGGTAGCGCTTCACATCCGCGAAACCGGCCCCGGTGTGAACGCAGGCCCATTGGTCCGGGTAATGCGCGCCCAAATGCCACGCGCCCGCACCGCCCATGCTGAAACCGGCCAGCGCCACGCGGTTGCTGTCCACATTGAAGCGCTTCATCGCATCATTGCGGCACTCAAACACATCCGTTTCCCCGGCTGACTTCCAGCCATTGCAGTAACGGCCAAAGGGATGAATCACGATCGTTCCCGCCGGCTGAAACTGCCCCGGCTTGCTCGCCTTGAGCTTGCTGTAAACGAAATGCAGGTCCGTCGCCGTGTCACCGCGACCATGCAGCCAGATCCACATCGGCGTCGGTTTGGCTTTGTAGTCGAGCCCGGCGGGAATCTCCACGCCATAAGGCTGTGGCGAGTCATCAATCGACGAATAAAAGCCCAGCACCTTCTGCCCGCCGCCGTCCAGCCACGGCGTCTCATTCTTCGCCAGCGCGGCGATGCGCTGCTTCGCCTCGTCCAGCAAAGCGGCGGCCTTCTTCACGCCATCCTCCGGCTTCTTGTCATACCACTCGTCAAACTCCAGCGCATAGCGCACCGCCTTGAGAAAAATGTCCGCGTCCGCCGCCCGCACATGCGTCTTCACCGCCTGGAATGCCTGCGTCACCGCCGCCAACTCCTTTTCGATGCCCGCCTCCTGCTCGGCAGACAGCGCCGCCGTCGGTTTCGGTGGCAGACTGCCCTTGAACGAGGCCGTAGCGCCATTGGGGCTGAGCTGAGCCTGCGCCGTCACCGCGCAGAAGATAAAAAAGAAAAGTCGGGGCATCATAGGAGGCAGGTTAAACGCATCCGTGCGCCGATTTTAACCAACCATACTGCGCGTCATCAGGTTTTGGAATTTTCTACCTGCACCGCAGAGACAGCGAGAACGCAGAGAAAAGCGCCAGCAGATTGACTTCGTCTGTCTCGCTGACTCGGCTCAGGCAGGCCAGCAGATTGGCTTTTGGCAAGAATCTGTTGGCCTCCTTGAATCTGCTGGAAGTTACTCTCTGTCCCACCATCAAGCCGCCTTGAGTTCAGGTGCTCTGCGGTGCAAAGAACGTGTCCCTTTTCACCAAACATGATGACGTGGGTATAACCGCTCGCCCGCCGCTCCGATCCACTGGAACACTCTGTCTGCCGCAAAGAGGCAAAGGAGCGCGGACCTCCGAGTCCGCAGCACACCGCTCATGCCCAGCGCCCCAACCTCTTCCAAGCCGAGCATCGTCGTGCTTCCAGCATTCCACCTCAAACAACACCCGTCTCACATAGG
>JBDNIB010000813.1:0-3644 GCA_041688535.1 Prosthecobacter sp. | reverse complement strand
ATCCGCACGCACAAGCGTCTGCTGGACATCGTTGATCCTACCTCCCGTACCGTGGACGAGCTGAAAAAGCTCAACCTTCCTTCCGGCGTGGACATCACGATCAAGATCTAACGCCCCCATTTATTTTACCCCCTGGAGGACACACTTATGAGTCTCGGACTAATTGGAAAAAAACTCGGAATGACCAAGATCTATGATGCCAAAGGCGATGCCGTGGCAGTCACTGTGGTCGATGTTAGCGGCAACACCATCCTGCAGGTGAAGCGCAGCGACGGTAAAGACAAGTACAGCGCGGTGCAAATCGGCTATGGCGATCAACTCAAGGAGTCCCGCGTCACCAAGCCGCTGCTCGGCCACTTCAAAAAGCACGGCTGCGCCACCGCCAAACGCATCGTCAAAGAATTCCGCCTTAAAAGTGATGACAAGCTACCTGCCGAGGACTTCAAACTCGACGCTGGCATCTTCACCAACGGTCAAGTTGTTGATGTCATCGGCACCACCAAGGGCAAAGGCTTCCAGGGCGTTGTTAAACGCCACGGTTTCGCCGGCCAGCCAGCCACCCACGGTCACATGATGCATCGTCGGCCTGGTTCCATCGGTTGCCGTCTGACCCCAGGTCTCGTTTGGAAAAATCAGAAGATGCCTGGTCACGACGGTGTCTCCCGCCGCACGGTGCAGAATCTCGTGGTGGTGCAGAGCCGCCCAGAAGAAGGCATCCTGCTCATCGGCGGTGCGCTTCCCGGTAACACCGGCAGCATCGTGATAGTCCGCCCTGGCAAAAAGGCCGGCGTCAAGAGAACCTACACGCCCCGTGTGTCCACCAAGGCAGCTAAGAAATAATTTCTGAGGAACTAAATCATGTCCGCTACCATCTTATCAGCCGAAGCCGCGAAGCAGGCGAACATTCAACTCACCGAGGGCTACAAAGGCTCCCAGGCTTTGAATGACACACTCGTGGCCTACCGCGCCAACCGTCGTCAGGGCAATGCCCACACCAAAAACCGTTCTGAAGTCTCCGGCTCCGGCAAGAAGCTGTGGAACCAGAAGGGTACCGGCAACGCACGTATGGGCAGCAAGCGCTCCCCCATCTGGTCCGGCGGCGGTGTCGTCTTCGGCCCGCGTAACACGACCATCTGGGCCAAGAAAATCCCCAAGAGCACGAAGAAGCTCGCTCTGCGCGCTGCTTTGACCGCTCGCATCTTGGACGGCGAAGTGCTAACCATCGCCAACTTTGCCGTCACTGATGGCAAGACGAAAAGCTTCATTGCAGCCGTCAACGATCTGAGCACCGCCAAAAATGTGCTGCTCATCGGCAAAGGCTTTGATGAACTCACCTTCCGCGCTGGTCGCAATGTCCAAAACGTCCAGCTCATCTCCGCTGACGATGTGAATGCCGAGCACATCCTCCGCTATCGCAGCGTGGTGGTGACCGGTGAAGCCCTTGAAACCCTTGCCAAGAGGACCGCCTGATCATGAAAGACCTTCATAAAGTCATCAAAACCATTCGTCTCAGCGAAAAAGCTACGCTGCTGGGCGAGCAAAACAACGAGTACGTTTTCTCCGTTGATGTCGATGCCACCAAGATCGACATCAAGCAGGCCATCGAGAAACTCTTTGGCAAAAAAGTGACCGGTGTTCGCACCGCTAACTACGACGGCAAAGCCCGCCGTGAACGTCGTGCCGACTACGGTCGCACCAATCATTGGAAGAAAGCCATCGTCCGTCTTAAGGCCGGTGAAAAGTTCGATCTCGCTTAACCCTGGCATCCGGCCCGCAGGCACAACCCTTTAACTCTCCTCACCGCCATGGCGCTGAAAACATTCAACCCTACCACGCCCACTAACCGCTATAAAGAGTGGAACTCCTTTGAGGAGATCACCAAGCATTCGCCGGAGAAAAGCCTCACTGTGGCCCTCCGCCGTTCTGGTGGCCGTAACAATACCGGTCGTATCACCTGCCGTCACATCGGCGGTGGCCATGACAAGCGTTATCGCCTCATCGACTTCAAACGCGTCCGCCGTGACGAAGCCGCCAAGGTGGTCGGGATCGAATACGATCCAAACCGCTCCGCGCGCATCGCCCTTGTCGAATATAAGGACGGTCAGCGTGCCTACATCCTGGCGCCAAATAACCTCACCGTGGGTGCATCCGTCATGGCCGGTGAAAAAGCTGCGCCAGAAGTCGGCAACGCTCTTCCTTTGAGTAAGATCCCTCTCGGTACATCGATTCACAACATCGAACTCTCCCCAGGCAAAGGTGGCGTCGTCGCCCGTGCCGCAGGCCAGGCCGCCATCCTCTCAAACCGTGAAGGTGACTTCGCCTTGGTGCGCATGCCCTCAGGTGAAATTCGCAAAATCCTCGCTGTTTGCTACGCCACCATCGGCCAAGTGGGCAATGTCGAGCACATGAACGTTGTCAGTGCCAAGGCGGGCCGCACCCGCTGGCAGGGTGTCCGCCCAACCGTTCGCGGTATGTGTATGAACCCGATCGACCACCCAAACGGTGGTGGTGAAGGTCGTTCCAAGTCGGGTGGTGGTCGTCAGCATCTGCTTAGCCCTTGGGGCCATGCTAAGGGCGAGAAGACCCGCAATAAGAAGAAGGCGACGAACAAGCTCATCGTCCAGTCCCGTCACGCCAAGAAGTAATTCATTCCTCACTCTCACACTCTCATGGCACGCTCCCTCAAAAAAGGCCCCTTCGTTCAGCAAGCCCTCCTCGACAAGGTGGACAAGCTCAATGACGCTAAGCAGAAACGCCCGATCAAGACCTGGGCACGCTCCTCCATGGTCACTCCTGACTTGGTCGGCCACACCTTTCTCGTTCACAACGGCAAGGACTTCGTCTCCGTCTATGTCACCGAAAACATGGTCGGTCACCGTCTCGGCGAATTCTCCCTGACTCGTCTGTTCAAATCCCACGGTGCCGTCACAGTCAAGGCCGCCAAGTAATCTACCCCTGAGTATCGAGAACTTACTTTCCATGATTTTCCGTCCTGCCATCGCCAAATTTGCCTTCGCGCTGCTCATCGCAGCGGGTGTGGCTGGCGTGCATGCGGACGACCGCTTGGAATTGCAGGAACTCCATACCACGCTCCAGGTTGCCGCAGCTAAAATTCAGGCTCTCGAAGCCCAAGGCACCGCCGCCAAAGACAAAGGTGATGCCTTGGCCCAAAGCGCCGCTGCCGCCAATGCCGAAAGCACGGAGTTGAAAGATCGCTACGAAAAGCTGCGCGGCCTGCTTGAAGGTCTCGGCGTTGGTGCGCTCGAAAACTCCAAAGATCAGACCCAGGAGCGCCTGCTCGCTGCACTCAGCGACCTGCGCATCATGCAGGAACAACGCGATCAACTCGCTGAATCCCTCATTGGACTCGCGGAAGCTGGCCTGGAGCTGATGAAAAGCGTCCAGAATGCCGATCCTGCCGTTGCTGACCGTCTGAACAAAGCGATCACCGCCGCAGATGCCGCACTCGTCAAAATCGGTGGCGATCCTACCGGCGGACACGCTGTCGGTGATCTGCAAAACGCCCGTGTAGTCAGCTTGAAGAACGAACTCGGCATCGCCGTGCTCTCCATCGGTGCCAAAGACGGCGTGAAGCCCGGCATGCCATTTGAAATTTTCCGCGAGGACAAGCCCATCGCTAAAGT
>JBDNIB010000812.1:0-4557 GCA_041688535.1 Prosthecobacter sp. | reverse complement strand
GCGTCATTGGTGAGCGTGACATAGGCTTGCGTGACTTCCTGCCAGCTCTTGCCGGGGTCGGCCACGTCTTTGAGGATGTTCTTGAGTTCGCTCACGGCCAGTTCGCAGCGCTGCGTGCCGTAGGTGATGGGATCGCTGCTCATGTCGAAGAGCATCGCGCGCGGGTCGATTCCTTTGCCAGTGGAGCGCATGTCGTCGGCGTCATTGGCGAAGGCCAGTTCCGGCTTGTGAGACTGTGCGGCAATCGTTTCGAGTCGCTTCGCTTCCTCAATCGGATCTTCCAAAGCCTCGCTGTAGCCGAAGTCGATGACCCAGTGGTCATACGGGCCGGGCTTCGTGGTGAAATACTGCCCCTGCTTGGTGCCTTTGGGCGCGATGTTCACCGGCGGGTAATCCATCACCGAACCCGTGAGGCCAATCTTTTCGGTGATCTCGGGTTTGTGAACGTTCACCGCGTCGTGGAGGTGGCTGGCGCGGAAATTGTGGTTCAAGCCGAGCGTGTGACCGACCTCGTGCAGCGCGAGGTAGTAGAGCGATTCTTTGACCAAGCGATCTACCTCAATGCGGTCGCTTTTTTGCAGGCGCAGCATGGTCTGGCCGAACTGGATACCCTGGCGCGCACAGTTGCAGGCGGTGCAGGCGTGCTGATTGATCTGTGTGGCGGCGTCATCCGGCGCGCTGGCGAGGCCGACATCATCGTAGAGCCTCTTCGTGAGCTGGCGCTTCGTGATGTAGCTGTATTCCAGCATGATGTCGGCGCCGAGGATCTGCCCAGTGCGCGGGTTGGCAAAACTGGGGCCATAACCACCGAACGGAGGTTTCACGCTGCTCGTCCAGCGCAGGACGTTGTGCTCGATGTCCCCTGCGTCCCACTTGGCATCATCAGGCTGCACTTTGACGACCACGGCATCTTTGAATCCAGCCGTCTCGAAGGCTTCGTTCCACTTCAGCACGGCTGTGCGAATGGTGTCACGGAATTCGGTCGGCGTGGTGTTCTCGATCCAGAACACGATCGGCTCCACGGGTTCGCTCAGCTTCGTGCCGGGCTTCTGTTTGACGAGATTCCAGCGGTGAATGACATCGCGATACGGTGCCACGTCCGTGCTGGTCATGTCGGTGATCTGATGGGTAAAGTAGCCGATGCGCGGGTCGTCGAGGCGCGGCTTGAAGTCGTTCTCCGGCATGGCGATGAGCGTGTGCTGCACCTGCACAGTGATGTAACGCGCGTCCGTCACATCGGCGTCCGCCTCCCAGGTGGGGGACGAGTTCTCGAAAACGTATTCGGAGATGATGGCGGTGTTCCTGGGGTAACCGTTGATGCGCAGTATTTTGCTCTTCGGCTCGGACAGTCGGCCCAGGACGGACTTGCTGCCGGAATCACTGCCAAACTTGACCTGCGTGAGGGTTTCCCGCAGAAACAGGTTGGTGGCGGAGATGAGCAGGCCGTCTGCGTCGTCCGCCACGATGGATTCGCTGGCAAGAATGGCGTGGCTCGTGTTGGCCCTGCCGGCGCGAGCCAGCGGACTTTGATCGTCGAAATAGAGAGCGGTGTTTTGCTCCACAAATTCAACGCGGTCAAAGATCCGGCGCAGCGTGAAGATGGTTGAGTTCCCATAGCGTCCGCGGTTATGACCTGCCGCGACGGGACCATCGACGCTGTGATTGAAGTAGATGAACTCGGGGCCGACCTGACTCTTGTGAACATAGAGCCACACGCCGCCCTTTTCGTGATCGAGATACATGCGGAACAGTCCGTCCACGCGTTTGAAGTCCTTGGTGAAATCCTGCACCGACTTGCGTTTGGGCTTCTCCTCCGGCTTCGCTTCTTCCTTTTTAGGTTCAGCGACGGGTTTGGCCGCTGAAGCGGGCACGGCAGGCTGCGCAGGTGGGTTCGACGGCGGAGTCGGCGCGGGCTTTCCAGGCACCGGCATGGGTTCTGGCTTTGGCTCAGGCTTCGGATCACGCTGCGGCTCAGGTTTGCCCGGCTCGGGCTTCGCTGGCGCGGGTTTGGGTTCCGGTTTGCCCTCAGGTGCGGCGAAGAGGCTGGCGGCAGCCAGGCTGGTGATCAAAACGAGGCGGGTAAGCATGGGTAGGCGGGTGGGTTGACTGAAACCATAACGCTGGGCCGGGGTTGGAATAAACAATTCGTGCTAAGTTTGACACAATCCTTGCGTTTCGTGCGCTGAACCCACCTGTCCTCCTATGAAAACCATCTGCCTCGTCCTTGTCATTAGCGCCACCACCTTGAGCGCAGCGATGCTGCCCGAGAGTCAAAAGATCGACCAGCTTCTCGCGAAAGACTGGAAAAAATCCAGCCTGAAGGCCAATCCGCCCGCCAGTGACGAGGTGCTCGTGCGCCGCTTCTATTTGGACATCGCCGGGCGCATCCCCACCGTCGAGGAAGCGCAGACCTACATCAAATCAAACGATCCGCAGAAGTGGGCGAAGCTCATTGACACGCTGCTCAGCTCCGATGGTTACACCAGCCATATGTTTAACTACTGGGCGGACATCCTGCGCCTGACCGACAATGTGAAGGGCCGCATCACCGCCGAGGCCTATGAGGAGTGGCTCAAACAACAGCTCAAGGCCAACGTGCCGTATGATCAGTTCGTGAAAAGTCTCCTCACCACCGACGGCGGCATCTGGGACAGCGGCAGCATCGGCTTCTGGCAGCGGGATGAGAACAAACTCGACCACCTCGCCTACACCGTGCAGGTCTTCCTTGGCACCAGCATCGTCTGCGCGCAGTGCCACAACCACCCCTTCGACAAGTGGACGCAGATGGACTACTACGGCATGGCCGCCTTCACCTACGGCATGGACACGAAGAGCAATGGCACTGAAATGATCAAGCTCGGCAAGAAGCCGGATTTCGACAAAAAAGCGCTGCAGGCCAAGACCGCCAACATGAGCAAGCAGGAGCGCACGGATTATGCGAAGAAGATGCGTGAGGAGAACGAAGGCGAGTCCGCCAAGCTCAATGTGGAAGACCTCAAGGAAGTGCGCAACGCCATGCAGGACGTGATGAAACCGCTGCGCTACACCAGCGCTACCTGGAATGACCGCAATCTGCCCGCCCTGCCGCAGGATTATAAGTACCCCGACGCCAAACCCGGCGAGAAGGTGGAGGCCAAGGCGATGTTCGGTCACGATGCCGTTCCCTCCGGCGACCAAACCCGTCTGGATGCCTTTGCCGATTGGATGGCCAGCCCGGAGAACCCGCGCTTCACCACCGTCATCGCCAATCGCATGTGGAAGAAGGCCTTCGGCATCGGTTTGATCGAGCCGGTGGACGAACTGACCGACTCCACCGTCGCCAGCAACGCGCCGCTGATGGACTACCTCAACCAGCTCATGGTCGAGCAGAAATACTCGCTCAAATCCTTCCTCCGCGTCCTCTACAACACCGACACCTACCAGCGTGCCGCCACCACGGAGGAAGTGCCGCTCGGCGAGACCTACCACTTCACCGGCCCCATCCTCCGCCGCATGAGCGCCGAGCAGATCTGGGATTCCTTTGTCACCCTCTCCCGTGGCAATGTGGATGACGCTGTGGATGATGAAAACGTCCGCCTGCATCAATACCTCGACGACCTCTCCATGTTCCTCGGCACGCTCAAAGAAAAGGGCGCGGAGGGCCTCGTAGCGATCGCCAAAGCAGGCAGCGCGAAGCGGGCGGAAAATCAGAAGAAGATTGATGAGATGCGCGCCAAGCTGAATGCAGAAAAAGAAAAGACCGGGGTGACCGACACCGCCGCTGCGCGTGAACTCACCCGCGAAGCCGCCAGCATGCGCCGCGAGGCCGGCCAGGACATCCTGGTCACCCTGCTGGGCGAAGATCGCGCTGATGGCCTGCGCCGGGGCTACAGCCCACAGAAGGCCGCAGCTGCGAAGAAGCCTGCCATTGATCGCAAGACCTTCGAATCCATGACCAAGGAGCAGCGCAAAGAGCTCGCGACATCCATGCGGCGCGGCGGCAGCAAGGACGGCATGAACTTGACCACCCGCGCCTCCGAGCAGCCCAGCCCCGCACGTCCCGGCACCTTCCTGCGCACCTTCGGCCAGAGCGACCGCGAGCAGATCCAAAACGCCAGCGACGACGCCTCCGTTCCACAAGCCTTGAGCCTGCTCAACGGCCCCGTCGCCGATGTCCTCGGCAGCCCGATCTCCAAGCTCAATCAAGACCTCGCCAAGGCCGGTTCACCCGCCCAGAAGATCGACATGCTCTACCAGTCCCTCCTCAGCCGCCACCCCACCACCAACGAGCAGGCCGTCCTCAACTCCGTCATTAAAGAACGCGGTGACAAAGCCGTCGCCGACGTCACCCACGCCCTTGTCACCGGTTCCCAGTTCCTGTTCGTGCAATAGGCATGGAGCAGGGGGCTTGGAGCATGGAATGACTCGCTGACAATACTGACACCAACTCGAACCCAATTTGACCGATGAGCATGTTTCGTTTCCAAGAACTGACCGTCTGGCAGCGTGCGCTTGATGTGGGCATTGAGTTAGACGACCTGTCGGACCAGTTGGAAGCCAGGCGACGTTACCGGCATG
>JBDNIB010000811.1:0-2110 GCA_041688535.1 Prosthecobacter sp. | reverse complement strand
TGCATGCTGCCCAGCGACGGGCCGCTGCTGCGCGTGCTGGAGACGCTGGGCATTCGCGACGAGGTGTACTGGAAGCCCACCACCTTCGCGTATGCGCATCAGGGCCGCTTTTTCCCACTCAACACCGCCCTCGACCTGCTGAAGTTCGCGCCGCTGCGCTTCATCGACCGCATTCGCGTCGGCATCACTGGTTTGTATGGCCGTCTCGCCTCCGCAAGGGGGCTGGACAACGTCACCACCGTGAAATGGCTCACGCGCCTCAGCGGCGCACGCGCCTTCGCGAAATTCTGGCAGCCCATGCTGGAGGCAAAATTCGGCGACCGCTACCACGACGTGCCCGCGCTGTGGTTTTGGACACGCTTCAACCGCGAGAAGGGCGAATCCACAGGCGAGCGCAAAGGCTACATCAACGGCGGCTACAAACACATCACCGACACCTTCGCCCGCGTGCTGCGGAAGCTTGGCGCGGAGATTCGGCTCAATACCGCCGTGCAGGGCGTTGACCTCGACGCAGCAGGCCGCACCACCGTCACCACCGCCGCTGGCAGCGAGACCTTCGATCAGCTCGTCATCACCCTGCCCACGCCGCAGGTGGAAAAACTCCTCGGCCCCGTCATGCGCCGCGAGATGCCACAACTCGACACCAGCACCGATTACCAAGGCGTCATCAACTGCCTGCTGTTTCTCAAAAAGCCGCTCACCACGCACTACTGGGTCGCCACACCGGAGAGCGAGCATCCCTTCGACGGCGTCGTCGAAACCTCCACCCTCACCGACACCGCCGACCGTGGCCTGCGCCACGTCGTCTATCTCACCAAGTACCTGCATCGCGGCGACGAGCGCTTCGCCGCCAGCGACGACTGCATCCGCGCCTACTGGATTCCCGCGCTGCAAAAGCTTTTTCCGCAGCTTCAAGACAGCGACATCGAATGCGCCAACATCTTCCGCGCCCCGTTTGTGGAGCCGATCTACAAACTCGGCCAGATGCAACTCCGCCCGCCGGAGGAGCTGGTCAAAGGCACGGTCTATCTCGCCAACACCGCGCAGGTCTATCCCGTCGTCACCTCCTGGAACGGCAGCGTCATCCAGGCCGAGCACACCTTGGCAGCGATGGGCATCGGTCCAACCGCCCGCATTCCCGGTGAATCCACCACCATCGCTTCACGCACCGCCGAATTGAAGCTCTCGCGTCCGTTCGCTCAAGCGCAGCCGTTGCGTCCGGCAGTGGCGAAGGTGTGAAATCTCAAACTAGCAGAGCAGCCGAGTTGTGCGATTGAATCGCCTGCATTTGCTCGTCGGTAAGCGCCGATTCCTGCATTTTCAACCGAGCGGATTCCCAGTAGAACACCGGCGCGAAGGAGCCAAACACCAGCCGCTCCTGCGGCCAGGTTTTCAGCAGTGTTTCGACGCCGCCCACGCCCTCGATCATCGCGAAGTCGAGCCACACGTTCGGGCAGTCCTGCAAATGACGCAGCACCATCGCCGCGTTCGCGTTCAGCACCATCACACGGGCGCCTGTCAGCTCGCGCATGATCGCAGACAGCGGTTGGATATCCACTGGTGCCACGCGCACCTGCGGGTGCTGCGTGCGTTCGTCCTCCATCTGCGCCACGAGCTGCACCAGCAACTTGTGGTTGGCCGCCAGAGCCAGCAGCTCACGAAACGCCGGTGTTGCCAGCGTGTAGCCGTGGTAGTTCGGATGCAGGCGCAGGATGCGCATGCCATGCACCTCGACGCAGCGTTTCACATCGTCCTGCCAATCCGGCAAAGTGAGATTGATCGTGCCACAGGGCCGCAAGAACGAGTTTTGGCAGCGCTGAGCCAGCTCACGATTCACCGCCGCCACATCACGCCGCAGCAGTCCTTCAAACGCACCCGCCCAGGCTGCGGTGACGCCGTTTTTGAGCAGTCGTTCCACCGTTTTGCCATCCTGGGGGTCGCGAAACGGGTGCTGGCCCAGATACACATGGCAGTCGGTCAGATTCATCACCTCCGCCGCAGGCAGTGACGCCGCCGCGAGAGTGGCGCTGGAACGGACCATGAAGGAACGACGGTTCATGCCGCCAGCATGCCCGATTCACCCGCCGCAGGAAAGCATTTCCTCATGCCT
>JBDNIB010000810.1:0-1470 GCA_041688535.1 Prosthecobacter sp. | reverse complement strand
TTCCTCGCCCACGAACTCATGACCCACGGCTGGAGTTTGAAGCACATTCACAAGCTCATCGTCATGAGTGCGGCATATCGGCAAGGCTCCATCGGATCGGCTGGGACACAGATTGACTCCGGCAATCGCCTGCTCTGGCGGCAGAATCCGCGCCGCCTTGATGCGGAGTCGCTGCACGACGCTGTGCTCAGCATCAGCGGCAAGCTCAATTCTACCATGAGCGGCCCCGGCTACCGTGACTTCAACTACACCGAGGCCTACGCGCCCATTTATGACTACATCACGCCGGACAAGCCCGAGTTATGGCGGCGCAGCATCTACCGCTTCGTCGTGCGCACCACGCCGCATCAGTTCATGACCACGCTGGATTGTCCCGATCCCGCCAACTTCACACCCGCGCGTGCGCAGACCACCACCGCGCTCCAGGCGCTCACGCTCAGCAATAACGAGTTCATGCTCCAGCAAGCGCAGCACCTCGCCACGCGCATCGAAAGCGAAACCAACACCCGCGATGCCGTCATCCGCAGCGCCTTCGCCCGCTGCTTCCAACGCCAGCCCACCAGCTCAGAACTCCAAGCCGCCGCCAGTCTCGTCGCCGAACAATCTTTGTTCGCGCTTTGCCGTATGCTTATGAACGCCAACGAGTTTGTCTATGTGGACTAACCCGATTCTGCCAGAGTGAATGGCAATCGCCCACCCATGAAATCTAAACGTCCAGCCAAACCCAAGGCCCTGCAGCTCATAGGGTCATCCTTCGACGGTTTGCTGCACGAACTGCGCTCGTTCATCACAGAAAGCCGCAGGCAAATCGTCCGGGCGGTGGATGTCGCGCAGGTGCGTACATGCTGGGGCGTGGGTAGGCACATAGTCGAATTTGAACAAGGCGGCGCGGCGCGTGCGGAGTATGGGGCCAAACTGCTGCCGCGACTGGCGGAGGCATTGACAGCGGATTTCGGCAAGGGTTTTGACGAACGGAATCTGCGCCACATGCGGGGATTTTACCTGACTTTCCCAATTTGGGACGCAGTGCGTTCTGAATTGAACTGGACGCACTATCGTTGCTTGATCCGGCTGGAAGACACGGCAGCGCGAGAGTGGTATGTCAACGAGGCCATCTCGCAGAATTGGAGTTCGCGGGCGCTGGACCGGCAGATGGGTCGGCGGTACTATGAGCGGCTGCTTGCCAGCAAGGATCGCAAGGCCGTGCGGGCCGAGGCGGCGGAGAAGATCGCCGAACTGCCGCCGTCACCACGCGAGTTCGTGCGTGATCCAGTATTGCTGGAGTTCCTGGGCTTGCCGGAAACGGGCCGCTTCCTGGAATCCGCTCTGGAGCAGGGCTTGATTGACCACTTGCAGGCTTTCCTGCTTGAGCTGGGCAAGGGCTTTGCTTTTGTCGCTCGGCAGATGCGGGTGAGCACGGACACGAAGGACTTTTACATTGATCTCGTGTTCTACAATTATCTGCTCAAG
>JBDNIB010000809.1:0-4219 GCA_041688535.1 Prosthecobacter sp. | reverse complement strand
GTGCTGTGCGGTGGTGGTCATGATTTACGCAGCAGAATGTCCTCGAACCGTGCATTTGCCTCCACCCGGCAGAGTTGGATGAGCATGTAGATCGCCATGGCGATGTTCCCGAGCAGCAGGATGCTCAGCAGCCAACCGATGCGGGCGAGCCAGTTCGTTTCCTTGTAGGCGACCCAGCAGTAGAAGGTCAAAAACGCCCAGTAGGTGTCGAACAACGTCGCAATGAACCACGGATGCCCGCCCACCGTACCGGGAATTTCCCACAACGCGCACTGCGTGGAAGCCCACCCCGTGACGCCGAACATCGACACGAGCACGAGGGCAAAAAAACAGCGTAGGAACCAGATCATACTCAGAAATTCTGGTGAAGGGTGGTGTTGTTTGGCCGGGTGTACACCGCTTGCACCACGCTGATGTTACGCGTCGCAAAGGCAGCCTCGCAGTATTGCAGGTAGTAGTTCCATTGGCGGATGAAGCGGTCATCAAAGCCCTGCGCCTTCACTTCGGTGATATTGGCATTAAAGCGCTCAAACCACAGCCGCAGCGTCTTCGCATACGAGGCACCGAGGTCTTCTAGCCCGTGCATAAAAAAATCGCCCGTGCGGTTGATCGCCTCGTTCACGCGGCCCACGCTGAGCAGCAGCGAGCCAGGAAAAATGTGTTTCTGAATCCAGTCCACGCCTTGACGCAGATCCCGGTGCTGACAGTCGGCCACGGTTATCATCTGGAAGGCCATCAACCCGGCCGGCTTCAACACCTCGGCGCATTTGGCAAAGTAGGTCTCTAAATACTTGTCGCCCACCGCTTCGAGCATCTCGATGGAGGCGATCTTGTCGAACTTGCCAGTGAGATGCCGATAGTCCTGCAAACGGATTTCGATACGGTCGGACAAGCCCTCCCGCGCCACCCGCTCGGTCGCAAACTTGTGCTGCTCTTGCGAAATCGTCACAGCGGTGACGCGACAGCCGTAATGCTTCGCCGCATGGCAGCAGAAGCCGCCCCAGCCGCAGCCGATCTCCAGGACATGATCACTTTCCTTGAGCTGCAGCTTCTGACACAGCGCCTCGTATTTGGCGCTCTGCGCCTCCGCGAGAGGCTGGCCGGGATACTCGAAGCGTGCGGCGGAGTATGTCATCGTCTCATCGAGCCAGAGCGAGTAAAATTCGTTCCCGAGGTCGTAGTGTTCCGCGATGTTACGGCGGCTGGTTTTCACACTGTTCGGCCGCAGGACGTGCTGCGCGCGATTGCAGGCATTGAGCAGGTTCACAAAGGCTAGTTTGCTGGATGAGTTTTTCGAGCCCTGGGACTTTGCGAGGTTGAGAATGAACCATGCGATCACTGCCTCAATGCTGTCCGTCTCCCAGTCGCCATCCACATAAGACTCGCCGAAACCGACGTTGCCGAAGAGCACGCAACGTTTGAAAAAGCCCGCGTCACGAATGTGCATCTCCGCCGTGATCTCCGCGCCTGCCGCGCCGAAGAGGCGCGTCCGACCATCCGGGTAAGTCATGCGCATGCCGCCATGCACGAAGGGCTTAAAGGTTTGCAGCATCAGCCATTCATAGAAGCCGGTCTGCGTAGTCGCGGTCGTGGCCAGAATGGGGCTTTGATCAAGGGTCAGGGTGGTGTTCATGATTTTGCGGTGGCGATGGAAGAGTGGGGGCGTAGCACGCCTTGTTGCAGTTCAGGATTGGCGGTCTTGCGGAACCAGGGGACGCGCTTGACCCACAGTAGCAGAGCCTGCCAGTGGATGAGAAAAACGACGCGCAGCGTGAGCAGCGGATACTTCACGGCGCAGGCCAGCAACGCGCCATCCGTCAGCGGCCGACGCGTGCCGTGCAGCGCGGTGACGAGGATTTTTTCTCCCGCCTTCTCATCATCCACGCTGATGTGCAGCTTCTCGCCGGGCAGCCGCAGATGGAAATCAAACTTCAAGTCCAGCTCGAAGAACGGCGAGACGTAAAACAGCTTCGGCGTCACCAGCCGGAAGCTGCCATCAGCGGCGACAGCGCGGATCACATACAGCTTCTGCTCGCCAAAGGTATTCGTCACCTGCGCCACCGCGCACAGCGGTGCTCCAGCGGCGTCGAAACAATAGAAAAACGCCACCGGATTGAAGCCGTAACCAAACACGCGCGGAAACGCCAGCAGCTTGATCGTGGCAATGCGTGACACGTCCACCGCGTCGTTGGCGAGCACTTGCAACAATGCGGCCTTCACCTCCGCATGCCCACCGCCAAGATGATCGCGGTCATAAAACGAGAACAGGTTGAAGCGGTTCCGACTAAACAGCCGCAGCCGCGTGTCGAGCTGTGGGAGATCATCGAGATCGAGCCATAGATAGAACACACGATAGCTGAAGCCGTGACGGCGTGGCTGCAGCCGCTGGTGCATCACGTTGCATTCGTAAATGGCGGAGGAGTCAGCCATCACCACGGCTCCTTTCCAAGGAGATCACGGCACAAGTTCACCGCCGAGCCGAAGGCGTCCTCGTGGAAGCCGTGGCGGAAGTAACTGCCGCAAAAATAGGTGGTCTGATCGGTGCCGAGCTGGTTCAGGCCCGGCAGCCGCTGCTGCGCGTCAATAGCCGCCAGGTCGAAGAGCGGATGCTCGTAGTTGATGCGCTTGAGCACCTTATCGAGCGCGATTTCATCAGCGGCATTGATGGAGACAAAGTAGTTCGTCGTATCCGACACACCTTGCAGGCAGTTCATCCAGTAATGCGTGCTCGGCTCAATGCCGCCGCCTGCCGTGGGTCTGATGCGATAGTTCCACGCGGCCCAGCAGCGCCGGGTTTTCGGCATGAAGCTCTCGTCCGTGTGCAGCGTGGCGATGTTTGGCTGATACTTGAAGCAGCCGAGCAGCTCTCGCTCAGGAGCGGTCGCATCACCGATCATGCGTAGCGCTTGGTCGGCATGGCTGGCAAAGATCACCTTGTCAAAAATCTCCGCCGCGCATTCGCGGGGAAACACCTTCACCCCATCTCCACCGCGCTCCACCCGCTCAATAGGGCAGCCAAGACGGATGCAGTCTTTAAAAGGCGCGGTGAGCTTTTTGACATAGGAGCGTGCCCCGTCCGTCACCGTCCGCCACGGATGCTGCGTGTTCAGGCCCAGAAAGCCGTGGTTGTGCCAGAAATGGATGAGCGTGAGCGCTGGAAACTCCAACATCTGCTCCGGCGGCGTGGACCACACGGCGGAGCCCATGGGGATGACGTAGAGATTCAAAAAATCACTGCCGTAGTCCCGCGCCTGCACATATTCGCGCAGCGTCATGCGCGCGAACTGCGGATCTTGCAGCGCCGCCACGGCCTCGGCGTTGAAGCGGTTAATCTTGAGCAGGAAGCGCCAGAAGCGTGGGCTGAGCAGATTCTGCCGCTGGCTAAACAGCAAATTGAGTGAGGTGCCGTTGTATTCGATGCCGCTCTCCAGATGCGCGACGCTGAAGGACATGCTGGTTGGCTTCGTCTCGACATTCAGTTCGCGGAACAACCGCGTGAGATGGGGATAGGTGACGTTGTTGAACACCATGAATCCCGTATCCACCGGCAATTCACGCCCCTCCTCACGCACCGTCACCGTGTTGGTGTGCCCGCCAGCGTAATCGTTCTGCTCGAAGACCGTGAGATCAAAATGCTCTTGCAGAAAGTGTGCGCAGCCGAGTCCTGCGACCCCGGTACCGATGATGGCCAGGCGGGGACGATTCATGGAGTTGTGGCAATGCAGTTTTTAATCACGCTGACTCCTGCGTCCATCGGGCTGCGCTGGATTCAAAAAATCCACCAACGGTGCTCCGCGCGATGTAAAATCCCACTCCCGATCAAGATTGGCCCGTCCCCAACGTATCAAATTCCGTGATCCGCCCTCTCATCACCCTAGCCCTCGTTTCCTCCGCGCTCGCGGAGCCAATCGACTTTTCCAAACAGATCCGCCCGATCCTCTCGGAGAACTGCTTTTTCTGCCACGGCCCGGACGAGAAGAAGCGCGAGGCCGGACTGCGGCTGGATGAAGAAGCCGGTGCCAAAGCGGACAACGACGGCGTTTTCGCCGTGGTGCCCGGCAATGTCGAAAAAAGCGCCCTGATCGAGCGCGTCGTCACCAAAGACCCAGACGAGGTCATGCCGCCACCGAAGCAGCACAAAGTCATCACCCCGGTGCAGGTGGCTTTGCTCAAAGAGTGGATCAAACAGGGCGCAAAGTGGGGCAAGCACTGGAGCTAT
>JBDNIB010000808.1:0-5657 GCA_041688535.1 Prosthecobacter sp. | reverse complement strand
GTCGGCGAGCCCAGCGTGGGCTGAGCAAAGTGACTGCAAAGCCTGTGGATGGCTGGGAGCAAGCGGGCGGTGCGGAGGCGTACCGCTGCCTGCTGTTTTCGAGCGGAGTGGAGATCAGGGATGCGCAAAATGAGAATTTGGTGCGCCAAGGCGTGACTGCCGAGGAGGCGCGGCAGGTGCTCAAAGAGAAGGGCAAGCTGAGCAGCGCTGAAATGGTGAGATTGCGCATGAGGTATTTCAGCGATGGCTTGGTGCTGGGAAGCAAAGAATTTGTGGAAAGCGTCTTCACGGAAAATCGCGACAAATTTGGCCCGAAGCGCCGCGATGGAGCACGAAAGGTCAGCGAGTCAGAGTCTCCATTGTACTCGCTGCGACGACTGCGGTTGCGGGCTTTGGATTAAAGCCCGCCCGTTTATCCAGCTTCCATACGCTTCCGGTGCGCCTGAGACCAACGAAAGAAAACCGCCTCACTGATTTGCAGCAATGCGCGCCGCCACCGCCTCAATCAACTGCTCCAAACTGCCCGCGGCGACGATGGCGATGGTTTCTTGGTAAATGCCAGTGTCGTAAAGCTCGCGGGGTGGCAGATAGCTGGCTCCCCAGTCGGCGGCGATGGTGGCGATGAGGATGATTTTGTCGGGGAAGCGGCGGCGGAGTTCGGTTTGGAGGATGGAGTAGCTTTCGCCTTGAACGCCGAGCCAGATGGCGTCGCCGAGGTGCCAGAGGACGACTTGGAGAGGATAGGCATCGCCGGGCGGAAGCTGGTGGAGGCGATGAAGCAGGCGGGTTTTGCGTTCGGCCATGGCGCGGCAGTCGGCGGCGCGGGTTTCATCGCCAGCAGCGCGAGCGGCGGCTTCGTCGGATTTGAACTGGGCGAGTTCGGCTTGGGTTTGCTCGATGGTCGGCTGACCGGGGCGATACTTCAGCGGTTCATGCCAGCGCTGGAGTTTCCACGCGGCTTTGTCGGCCAGATTGATCTTCTCATGCTTCCACGCGCCGAGTGTCGCACCGGAAACGACGGGGCCTTGATAGACGAAGTTCGTTCCCGCCTTCGGCAACGCGGTGAGAGTTGATAATGCGGCGTAACCAAGCTCGCGACCATTGCGATCCGCCACGGTGGTGTCGCCGACAAAACCTTCGCGAGGGCCGAGTTCGCCGCTCGCACCTTGCAGGAACAAACACGGAGCGCTGGTGTCGCGCTCCACGAGTTCGCGCATGGCACCGCTGTAGTCGGGGCTGATGAGCGTGTTTTCCCACGCGAGCGTGGTGGGATGGCAGGCGTAGTTCACCATGCTGGCGAGTGTCTGACCCGCATCATCACTAACGCGGGCGACGATGACAGTGTCGTCCACCGGCACGCCGGGATTGTGACCGCAAACGAACTGCTTCCCATCCCAAAAATCGCGATGCGTGGCCAGCGAGCATCTGCCGCAGCCATACACGATGCCTGCGGGCTGCAATGAGGCCAGGCACTGTTTCACCAGCGCCCCGGCTTTCTCACCGAGCGAGTTTAAATAGGGCGGAATCAAATCACCACCCGGCAGCGAGGCACGATCCAGCCCCATCAAGCCTGCGCCGTGCGTGTGGGAGAACACGACGAGGATTTCCTCCTTCGCAACACCGCCGATCTCAGCGGCTTGCGCGACGAGCTGCGCATGTTCGGCCGCCCCCATCACGCAGTGATCGATTGCGAGCAGGATTTGTCGTTCATCACCAGTCATCGGCGCAAACACCGCCACGGTGGCGCGCAGCGGACGATGCACGCCTGTAGCCCGTTCATGCTTCGCCGCGCCCCACATGCGATGGTAGATGTCCGCCGGTGGTGTGATGTCGCACCAGGCGAGCGCGAAACGGCAGCGGCTCTGCGGCGTGGGATCTTCGGTGCGGGAGGGCTGGCGCATGGGACTCGGTAGAATGATGAGGGGTAAAATGATGGAAAGGCCTGAATCCTTCAGAACATCATTTTACCCGCCATTATTTTACCGTCGGCTGCGGCGTTCTGCCATGAAGCTGTCTGCCTGTCCTTCTGGTCTGTTTGTCCTACCAGAGATTATTTTACTATCTGACTGCGTAGTTCTACCATGAAGCTGATTCTCTTCTCCTGCTTGGTTCTTTGCTCCTTCTCTGCATTTGCTGCCGACGCCATCGGCATCGGTTCTCGTCGCGAGCTGTTCGTGGATGATTTTCTGATCGGCAAACTCAGCGGCAAGGCCGAGCAGCGGCTGCATCATCCGCAGATCCAGGAGATCGTAATGAAGCATGACATGCCGTGGGAAGGCAGCGGCAGCGGCTATCACAGCATCTTCAAAGATGGCGACAAGTATTGCATGTATTACAAGAGCTGGCAGCTAACCGTGACGCCGGGCAAGGTGAACACCGGCGAGCATCCGCTCTTCACCTGCTACGCGGAAAGCGACGACGGCATTCATTGGCGCAAGCCGGAGCTTGGCTTGCACGATTTCAAGGGCTCGAAGGCTAACAACATCGTCATCCCGAAGGGTATGATGGGTAAAGTGAACCCCGATGGCGGTCATCCGGCTGTTTTCAAAGACGATAACCCCGCCGCGCCTGCGGACGCGAAATACAAGGCCATCGTGCGTTCGAATTCGCCGAAGGGCCTGCTCGTGCTGAAGTCGGCCGATGGCCTGAGCTGGTCGCCCATGGCCGATGCGCCGGTGATCACGGACGGTGCCTTTGATTCGCAGAACCTCGCGTTCTGGGATGCAAACAGCGGCGTGTACCGTGCCTACTGGCGCTACTTCACCGCTGGCACGACGGACGAGAAGAATTGGAAGCCCTCGGGTGACCGCGCCATCCGCACCGCGACCTCAAAGGATTTCATCCACTGGGAGAACCAGCACGACTTGAGCTACGTCGATTCACCGAGCGAGCAGCTCTACACGAATCAGGTGAAATCGTATCACCGTGCGCCGCATCTACTCATCGGCTTTCCCACGCGCTATGTCGAACGTGGCTGGTCGGACAGCACCCGCGCGCTGCCCGAGCGCGAGCACCGCGAATGGCGGTCCAAGGCGAGCGATCGCTACGGCATGGCCATCACCGAAGGCCTGTTCATGGCGAGCCGCGACGGCGTGACGTTTAAGCGTTGGAATGATGCCTTCCTGCCGCCTGGCATCGAGCGCCCCGGCACCTGGAACTACGGGCATCAATACATCGCCTGGCATCCCGTCGAGACGAAGTCCGCGCTCGAAGGTGCGCCCAACGAACTCAGCTTCTACGCCACCGAAAGCTACTGGACCGGTAAGAGCAGCGAACTCCGCCGCTACACCCTGCGCCTCGACGGCTTCGTCTCCATCCGCGCCCCGATGAGCGGCGGCGAGTTGATCACCAAGCCGATCACCTTTAGTGGCAAAAAACTCACGATGAACTTCGCCAGCTCCGCCGCCGGTGGCATCAAGGTGGAGATTCAGGATGCGAACGGCAAGACGATCCCCGGCTTCGCTCTCGCCGACACCGAACAGACCTTCGGCGACTCCATCGACCGCACCGTGACCTGGAAAAACGGCAGCGATGTGAGTTCGCTCGCCGGCAAGCCCGTGCGACTGCGCTTCGTGCTGAACGATGCGGCTCTCTACTCGATCAAGTTCGATTAAGGCCAAGCAGCTTAAGGCTGTCGCGGTGGATCATCGCTTCGATTTGCGCCACATCGAGCCGTGGCAGCTTGGTGCCTTCGAGCATGTCATTGAGTTTGCGGATGCCGTCGATGGACGCGTTCACCGTCGTGAACGGAAAGTCGGTGCCGAAGAGCAGCTTGTGCCACACGCCATATTCCTGCGCGAGCATGAGTGAGTTGTAGAGCTGCCACGGGCGGTAATGCAGCGCGCTCACGTCCGCAAAGACGTTCTCATGCTTGCGGATCGTCGCCACACAATCGCCTTCATACGGATGCCCGAGATGCGCGAGGATGATCTTCACGCCGGGATGCTTCACCGCGACCGGCTCGATCAAACGCGGCAGCGTGAAGGCCAGTGGTGCTTGCGAGATGAAGGTCGTGCCCGTGTGTAGCAGCACCGGCAGGCTGTTTTTCTCCGCATACTGCCAAAGAGGCTCCAGCTTCGGATCATCGGGACTGAATCCCGCATACATCGGCAGCAGCTTGATGCCGCGCAGGCCAAGCTCTTCATGACCGACCTGCATCTCGCGTTCCCAGCCGTCCTGGGTCGGATCGACGGATAAAAATCCGATCAACCGCTGCGGATCACGCGCCACGTAATCCGAGACTGTGGTGTCATCAATCCATAGGCCGCTGAGCCGCGCCTTGCCGCCAAACACAATCGTGCAGGTGTCTTCCGGTGCCGCAGCTCGATACGCTTCATAGGTCGCACTGAAATCGACAGCATGCCCCGGCCGCGCACGACCGGCTTGGCGGATGAAATCGTCGGTGAAGTCGGAGGGAAAGTTCCAGGCGTGGGAGTGGACGTCGATGATCATGGTAAAATGATGGTGGGTAAAATAATGCAGCCAGGAAACAGATCAGAATATCATTCTACCATCCATCATTTTACCCTTCCGCAGCCTCGATCACGCGGTCAAATTGACGCACCACCTCGCGTTTCGTTTCCTCGTCGAGTTGGAAGCCCACCGGGCCACGCACGAGCGTGTTCTTAAAGATGCCTTGGCGGACGAGCAGGTGCTTCTCCACAGCGAGGAAGCCGTCGAGGCTCGTTTGCATCGAAACCAGCGCGGCGAGGGGGCCGTGGATGCGATCGGCTTTTTCAGCATCGCCCGCTTCGAGTGCTTTCCACAGCGGCACGAGACCACGAATCAAATCCGCGCCGGGCATGGTGCCCACGACGCCGCGTTTGAAGGAGTCGACGAGGGCGATGCCGCCGGTGCCTTCGAACACGCGGGCGCGGCCTTGGGTGGCATCACGTAGTTCAGAGAGCTTGGGGCCGATGGGGGAGGCTTCGGGTTTGTACTGCACGCGTTCAGGACCGAACTCGTTGAGCAGCTTCGCTTGCATCGAGATGGGCATCGGTTTGCCGACGTAGCCGCTCGCGTCCTGCACGATGACGGGAATCTGGATCGCCTGAATGATGCGCGTGTAGTAGGCGAGCAGTTCGCTTTCGCCGATGCCGATGGAGACGGGCGGAATCGCCATCACCGCATCTGCGCCGACACTCTCGGCGTGTTTGGCGTAGCGCTCGGCCACCTTCGAGGACTCCGCACCGACGCTGATGACGACTGCGCCACGCTCTTTGCCAAAGCGACAGGCTGCGGCGGCGAGTTGTTCGCGTTCCTCGCTGTCGAGGCGCAGCGTTTCGGAGACCATCGCCATCACGATGCCGTTGGCACCGCAGTCGTAGAGCCAGGCGATCTCGCGTTCGAGCGTGTCGAGATCGAGCGTCTCGTCGTCGTGCCAAGGCGTTTGAAAAACGGGCAGCACGCCGCGGAGTTCTTGTTTTGGGGGAGTCATTTTCGATTGGGAGTTCACCACAGCAGCTTGCCGCCATCAATGACGAGAACGCTGCCGGTCATGTAGCTGCTGGCGTCGCTGGCGAGGTAGAGCGCGAGTGGTGCGATCTCCTCGGGTCTTCCCCAGCGGCCCATGGGAATGCTGGAGGCGACTTCGCCTTCGAACTCGGGTCGTTCACCGATCCAGCGCTTGTTTGCGTCAGTTAAAAACGGACCCGGCG
>JBDNIB010000807.1:0-18803 GCA_041688535.1 Prosthecobacter sp. | reverse complement strand
CGAAATCGCTGCCAGCATTGAACCCAAAACAGCCTGAGCTACCTGCGATCTACCTGCCTGCGCATCCCTTCAGCAACACGCATGCCGACGTGAGTGATGAAGTCTCCGCCAGCGGCGTGTGGAAAAATCGCGATGAGGCCACTATCCGCAACGAGATCGGCCGTGAGTTCGCCTGCAACGAGAACATCGACACCCAGATCGGTCGCGTGCTCGCCAAGCTCGAAGCCATGGGCGAGCTTGACAACACTTTCATCTTCTACACCGCCGACCACGGCATCGCCATCGGTCGCCATGGTTTGCAGGGGAAACAAAACCTCTATGAGCACACCTGGCGCGTGCCCTTCATCGTCAAAGGCCCCGGCATCAAGCCCGGCTCACGCGTTCCCGGCGACATCTACCTGCTCGACACCGTGGCCACGCTTTGCGATGTCGCCGGTATTCCCGCGCCGGAGAGCAACGAGGGTCTCAGCTTCAAGCCCGTGCTGCAAGGCAAGCAGGGTTCCATGCGCGACGTGATGTATGGAGCGTATTGCGGCGGCACCAAGCCCGGCATGCGCTGCGTGAAGCAGGGCGACTGGAAGCTGATCAAATACGACGGCATGAACGGTGCCGTGCATGAGACGCAGCTCTTCAATCTCGCCGCCAATCCCGACGAACTGCTGAAGGAGCATGGCAAAATCGACCCCCTGCAGACAAATCTCGCCGCTGATCCGCAGCACGTCGGCAAGCTCAAGGAAATGGAAGCCCTGCTGCTCGCCGAAATGCGCCGCTTGAATGACCCTTACCGCTTCTGGGACCAGCCCGATGACGGCCTGACACCGCCGCCCGAGGCCGCACCAAGACAGAAGAAGCCGAAGACGAAGAAACCCAAAGCCGCGAAGTAGGCCATGCAGCGATCCATTTTCCTCATCCTTTCGGCATTCGGCATTCTACATTCGTCATTCGCGGCGCAGCCGCGTCCGAACTTCCTCATCATCTTCACCGATGACCAGGGCTACGGCGATGTCTCGACTTACCACCCGTCGGATTGCCAGACGCCGAACATTAATCGCCTTGCCGCAGAGGGCATGCTGTTCACGAACATGCGGGCGAACTGCACCGTGTGCTCGCCGTCTCGCGCAGCTTTGCTCACCGGGCGCTATGCGGATCGCGTGGGCGTTCCCGGCGTCATTCGCACGACTGCGGCGGACTCCTGGGGCTACCTCGCGCCCGGCATTCCGACAATCGGCGATGAATTGAAGAAGGTCGGCTATCACACCGCCATCATCGGCAAATGGCATCTCGGCCTTGAATCGCCCAACACGCCAAACGAGCGCGGTTTCGACCTCTTCCACGGTTTCCTTGGCGACATGATGGACAGCTATATCACGCACCTGCGCCAGGGGAACAACTACATGCGTCGTAACGCGGAAGTCATCGACCCGCAAGGTCATGCGACCGACATCTTCGCCGTTTGGGCGGCTGATTACTTCCGCGAACGGGCGAAGGAGCAGCAGCCCTTTTTCCTCTACCTCGCCTTCAACGCGCCGCATTTTCCCATCGAGCCTCCCGCTGATTGGCTAGCGAAGGTGAAGCAACGCGCACCGCAGCTTGATGAAAAGCGTGCGCTCAATGTCGCACTCGTCGAGCATCTTGATGACCGCATCGGCCAGTTGCTCGCGGTGTTGAAAGAGACCGGGTTCGACCAAAACACCGTCGTTGCCTTCAGCTCTGACAACGGCGGCTCGCTGCCGCATGCGCAGAACAATGATCCTTGGCGCGATGGCAAACAAAGCCACTACGACGGCGGCCTGCGCGTGCCGTTCATGGTGCGCTGGCCCGGCCACACCAAAGCGGGATCACGCAGCGACTATGCCGGTCTGAACTTCGACCTGTTTCCCACCTTCCTCGAACTCGCCGGAGCCAAACTCTCGTCGGAACTCAATGCCGTGAGCCTTGTCCCCATTCTGAACGGCGGCTCCATCAACCAGCCGCGCGATTTGTATTTCGTCCGTCGCGAAGGCGGCGCTGCCTACGGCGGCAAAAGCTACGAGGCGCTGATCCGTGGCGAGTGGAAGCTCATGCAAAACACGCCCTACAGCCCACTGGAACTTTACAACCTCAAGAACGATCCGCAGGAGCAGACGAACCTCGCAGGCAAGGCTCCCAAGGTCTTCAAAGAACTCAGCGACTCCCTGCGCCGGCAGATTCAGATCGGCGGAGCTACCCCCTGGCAGAAGAAATAGATTGCTCCACCCATTGGCATCGCCGCGCTCTCATATGACCTTCTGCTACTCGCACTCGTGGCTGCCATCACTCGCTCTCTGGGTTCTCTGCCCATTGCTCTCTTTCGCCCAGTATGCTGCAAAAGGACACGCTCCTCGAACTCGCCAGCGTCTTGCTGGCTGGCGGTATCTTTGTGCCGTTCTTGGAGGAGGTCATTTTTCGCGGCGTGGTGCAGGATCGGTTCGGAAGGCGACTCCCCGCTGGCTGGTGCGTGGCGGTTGTGTCCATTCTCTTCGGTCTCGTTCACGGGCTGGAGATGGCCATCCCCATTGCATTCATCGGCATGCTGCTCTCCATCCTGCGCCTGCGCTACCGCAGCCTGTGGCCGTCAATCGTGCTTCACTCTCTAAACAACAGCGTGATCGTCATCGCATTGTATCTCGAACCCGCCCTGCTCCAACCATGAAACCTCTCCTCCTCCTTTCATCATTCCTCGTTGCTTTGCTTCGCTCACTCCTTCGGAGCAGCACACGCTACGCGGTGCTGGCTGTCTCGCTTTGCTCGGCTCTGGTTTCGTCATTCGCTGCGGAGCAGCGCCGTCCGAACATCCTCTGGGTCACCAGTGAGGACAACAGCCCCTACCTCGGTTGCTATGGCGACAAACTCGCCGTCACGCCGAACCTCGACAAGCTCGCGGCGCAGGGTCTGCGCTATCGCAATGCCTTTGCCAATTCGCCGGTGTGCTCAGCGGCACGCACGACGCTGATCACCGGCATGAACGGCTGTGCGCTCGGCGTGCAGCATCATCGCAGCAGCGTGGCGATCCCCGCGCAGTTCAAGCTTTACCCCGAGGTCCTGCGCGCCGCTGGTTATTACTGTACGAACAATTCCAAGACCGATTACAACACCGCTGGTAAGCGCAAGGCCTGGGATGAAAGCAGCAACAAGGCGCATTACGCGAACCGCACCGAGGGTCAGCCGTTCTTTGCCGTGTTCAACTTCACCAGCAGCCATGAAAGTCAGGTGGCACCGAAGGCGGGCAAGACCAGTTTCCGCATCCCGCCGGAGCAGATGCCGCTACCGCCGTATCATCCCGACACACCGGATATTCGCCGCGATTGGGCGAACTACTACGATCAGATGACGGTCATGGACGGTCAGGTCGGCGACATCCTCAATGAACTGGAGAAGCAGGGCCTTAGCGAGGACACCATCGTCTTCTACTACGGCGATCACGGCGGTGCGCTGCCACGCGGCAAACGCAACATCCACGACTCCGGCACACGCGTGCCGTTCATCGTGCGCATTCCGGCCAAATGGGCGCATCTGGCACCGGCGAAGGCGGGCGAGTGGGTGGATGATCCCGTGGCCTTCGTCGATTTCCCCGCCACGGTCTTCAGTCTCTGTGGCATCGAGATTCCAGCAAACTACCAGGGCGTGCCGTTCCTCGGCGAAAAAAAGGCCGCACCACGCGATCACGTCTTCCTCTATCGTGGCCGCATGGATGAGCGCTACGACACCGTGCGCTCCATTCGTGACCGCGAGTTTCAGTATGTGCGCAACTACTCGCCGCATCGCCCCTGGGGTCAGCACTACAGCTATCCGTTCCAAGTGCAGCCCAGCATGCGCTCCTGGCACGCCGAGTTCGTAGCCGGACGCTGCAATCCCGTGCAATCCCGCTACTGGCAGCCGAAGCCGGGTGAGGAGTTCTACGAGATCGCCAACGACCCGTTTGAGATCGACAACCTCATCAGTGACAAAGCACAGCAGGAACGCATCGCCGCCATGCGTGCCAAACTACGCGCCGAGATGATCGTCGTGCGTGACACCGCTTTCATCCCCGAGGGCATGTTCGACAAATTCGCTGGTGACAAGACGATTTACGACTACGCGCAGAGCGACGCTTATCCCATCGAGCGTCTCATGGACCTCGCCGATCTCGCCACTGCACGCGATGCTGCCACACTCCCTGAATTGACGAAGGCGCTCGACGATTCACATCCACTCATCCGCTACTGGGCCGCCACCGGCTGCCTGATCCTCCAGGACAAGGCCGCGCCTGCCAAAGCGAAGTTACAAGAGCTCTTGAACGACGAATGGAACGATGTCCGCATCGTCGCCGCCGAAGCACTCGGTCATCTCGGTGAACCAGAGGCCGCTATCGCCACCATCAGCGCCGTGATCAAAACCGGCACGCATTACGAAGTCCTCACCGCGCAGAACACGCTCGATTTCATGTGGAAAGCCGGTCACGTCAATCTCGCAAAAGCGCAGGACATCGTGCGCGGCCTCAAGTTCAAAGAACCCGCCGACCGCATCCCGAAGTATCTGCTGTCGGAGCAGGAGTGAAGGTGATTGGTCAGGATGGTTGAAGCCTGAAGGGCTGCGGTATTCTAAGCTGTGCTTGAAAACCCATGGTGGCCCCTCACCCAGCCTCTCCCCGAAGATGATTTTGATGGTTTCGAGTGGGTCCTCGCGGGGAGAGGGGATTCGTTTGGCGTTGGCTCTAACACGAAATCCCTCTCCCAGCACATGGCACCGCTTACATCCTTTGCTCCATCTGGGGAGAGGTTAGGTGAGGGGCTACTCAAAGCTGCCGGCATAACTGGGGCTCCGCTAACAGTTACGAATGCAGACTTTTAACGGCTGACTTCCGCCGCGACGAGTGCGTCGAGTTTGGCGATCAGTTCCTTTGCCTTCTCTGGATTGGCGGCGCTGACATCGTTGCTCTCGCTGGGATCATCGGGGAGGAAGTAGAGGGCGTTTTCGGCCGTCTGCGCATTGGCCTTTTTCTTCGACACGGTGGCCTGGGATTTGCCTTTGTTTTTGAGGCGCACGAGTTTCCAGTCGCCCACACGCAGGCCGAAATTGCCGCTGCCGTTGTCCTGCTGCAGCAGATGATCGCGGCCTTTCGTGCCGGATTCACCGAGCAGGGCCGGGAGGATGTTGAAGCTGTCACGGCAAGCCTTTTCCGGGAGCACGACACCAGCGAGAGCGGCCAAACTGGCGGGCAGATCCACGGTGCAGACGATCTGCTCAGAGACACCGGGCTGGATGCGACCTTTCCAGCGCGTGATGAAGGGCGTGCGCGTGCCGCCTTCTAGCACGCTGTATTTGCCGCCACTGTACGGGCCGGCCGGCTGATGATCACCGAGCTTTTCCACCGCGCCATCATGATAGCCATCATCGAGCACGGGGCCGTTGTCGGAGCAGACCACGATGAGCGTGTTTTCGGCCAGCTTGAGACGGTCGAGCGTTTTCATCAGCTCGCCCACGCACCAGTCGAACTCGACCACGCAGTCGCCACGAAAACCGAGCTGCGTGGCACCCTGGAAGCGCTCGTGCGGCATGCGCGGCACATGGATGTCGTGCGCCGCAAAGAACAGGAAGAACGGCGCATCCTTGTTCTTCTCGATCCATTGATTCGACTGCTCCACCCACTTGTCGGCCAGGTCTTCATCGCGGAAGCGCGCAGCTATGCCGCCGGTGTAAAAGCCGATGCGGCTGATGCCGTTGTGGATCGTGCCGTTGTGGCCGTGACTCCAGTCCATCTTCAACGAATCGCGATGCGAGATGCCGGTGGGATGATCTTCCGCTGGCAGCTTATTGCCCACCCACAGCGGATCTTTCGGGTCGAGGTTCAGCACACGATGATCCTGTACATAGACCTGGGGCACACGGTCATTCGTCGTCGGGAGCAGGAAGCAGTGATTGAAGCCGATTTCCAGTGGGCCAGGTTTCAATTCGCCATTCCAGTCCGGCTCGGGATCGCCGAGGCCGAGATGCCACTTGCCGATCACCGCCGTCTGGTAGCCGCCTTTTTGCAGCAACGACGCCACCGTGTCGGTGCCGGGCATGATGATCGCCGGTGCGCTTGGCGCGGCGATGCCGGTGCCCTTCTGGCGAAACGCATAGGTGCCCGTCAGAAACGAAAAGCGCGTCGGAGTGCAGGTGGAGGCGGAGCAGTAGCCGCTGGTGAACCGCAGTCCTTCAGCGGTGAGTTGATCGATGTTCGGCGTTTTGATCGCCTTCGCACCGTAGCAGCCGACGTCGCCGTAACCGAGGTCGTCCGCCATGATGACGATGATGTTCGGCGGCGGAGCCGCGAATGAGGAGACAAGAACAAGAAAGGACGTGGCGAGGATGCTCAAGGAACGCATAGGGTTTCATCAAACATGCGGCATCGCGGCATCGCAACCCTGGATGCGCTGCGCTGAAATGTGTGCGCCATCCAGGCGTTCACCTGTGCCATGCCTCGTCTTGTTTCGTTCATCATCCTGCTGCTCGGCACCACATTCGCCGCCGACCGGCCCAACATCCTCTGGCTCACCGCCGAGGACATGAGTCCGAACATGGGCTGCTATGGCGATGCACAGGCGCTAACGCCACGGCTCGATGAATTCGCGCAGCAGGGCGTGCGCTATGATCGCGCGTTTGCCACCGCGCCGGTTTGCTCGCCTTCACGCTCATGTTTGATCACCGGCATGTATGCCACCTCGCTCGGCACACAGCGGTTGCGTTCCGCCTTTCCCGTGCCGCCAGACGTGAAGCCGTTCACCATGCCGCTGCGTGATGCGGGCTACTACTGCACGAACAACGTGAAGACGGACTACAACATGCGCGATGAGAAGGACTTCATCCGCCAAGCCTGGGACAAAAGCTCGGCCAAGGCGCATTGGCGCGGCAAACGCGCCGCACAGCCGTTCTTCGCCGTGTTCAATTTCATGACCACGCATCAATCCCGCAGCAGCGCCTGGTCACACGAAGAGTTTGAGAAGGAAGTCGGCTCCCAGCTCTCGCTGGGCGAGCGCCACGACCCTGCGCACATCACGCCGCCGCCGTTTTATCCTGACACAGCGGAGTCGCATCGTGCCTGGGCGCGTTACCATGACTGCATCACGCTCATGGACCGGCAGGCAGGCGAAATCCTCGACCAACTCGCCGCCGACGGCCTCGCAGAAGACACCATCGTCTTCTTTTACGCCGATCACGGCATGGGCATGCCACGCGGCAAGCGTTGCCTTCAAGATTCTGGCCTGCGCGTGCCGCTGATCGTGCGTTTTCCAAAGAAATGGGCGCATCTCGCTCCATCCGCACCCGGTACGGCGTCAGACCGCCTCGTCAGCTTCGTCGATTTCGCTCCCACGGTGCTCAGTCTTTGTGGCGTGAAGCCGCTGCCGCAATTTCAAGGCAACGCCTTCCTCGGCGCAGATGCAGGCAAGCCACGCGACTTCATTTACGGTGCGCGTGATCGCGTGGACGAGGCCTTCGATGTCGCCCGCAGCGTGCGTGATGGCCGCTGGCTCTACATCCGTAATTTCATGCCGCATCTCCCGTGGATGCAGCCCGAGGCTTACTCCGACGCCTCGACGTTTCGCCAGGAGCTAAAACGCCTCGCCGCCGCAGACCAACTCGAAGGTGGGGCCAAGATGTATGCGGCACCGCAACGACCGCTGGAAGAACTTTACGACACAGCGGCAGATCCAAATCAGCTCCACAACCTCGCCAGCGACGCTGCGCATGAAAAGACGCTCGATAGCATGCGCACCGAACTCCGCCACTGGCAGTTGGAATCTCGAGACGCCGGATTCCTCACCGAACCGGATATGTGGTCGCGTCTCAAAGACACAGAAACACCACGCAGCCTCGCGCAGGACGACACACGGTATCCGCTCGCTCGCCTGCTTGATGCGGCTGATGCCGTGGGACGCGATGACCAGTCGCCTCATCAACGCGAATGGCTCCGAGATGCCGATGCAGGCATCCGCTACTGGGCCGCGCTCGGTCTGCGCGCACAGCAGCAACTCGGCGCAGCAGATCGCGCTGCTTTGAAAGCCGCGTTGCAGGACAGTGCGGCCGGCGTGCGCATTGAAGCCGCCACCGCACTCGCGAGTCATGGCGAATCTGACGCCGCCATTTCCGTGCTCACAGCGGCGCTGTATGATGACTCGCGTGAAATCGCCCTGCATGCCGCACGCGCACTAGAACTGCTCGGCCCGGCCGCGCACTCCGCTCGTGACGACATGCAAACCGTGCTCGCCAAAGCCCGTGAAGCCGAAGCGACTGGCGACACCATGGCCATGTTCATTCGTTTCGCCCTTGAGGCAGCGCTCCATCCCTGACCTGATGCTTTCATGAAACGTCTCTTCTTCCTTCTATTCCCCCTGGGATTTGTACAGGCTGTAGATGCCCCCATCGAACTGGCTCCCGGCCCGACCTGGCAGCGTCACGCGATTGATGACACCAGCAAAGGGGCTGATGGCGTGAAGCTGGGGGACATCAATGGCGACGGCCTGCCGGACATCGTCACCGGTTGGGAGGAAGGCAACGCGGTGCGCGTGTATCTGCATCCCGGTCATGCGAAATCGCGTGAACCATGGCCGCAGGTGACGGTCGGGCAGGTCAAAAGCGCGGAGGATGCGATCTTTGCCGACCTCGACGGCGACGGACAGTTGGAGGCGGTGAGTTTGACTGAGGGGAAGGTGCGCACGGTCTTCTGGCATCGCTTCACCGGGGGAAAAGACGATCTCTTGAAGCAAGAGCACTGGAAAACCTCGGCGTTTCCGGCCACCGAGGGCACACAGATGTGGATGCAGGCGGTGACGCTGAATCTGGACGGAAAACACGGCGATGATTTGATCCTCGCCTCGAAAAGCACGGGTGCCACCATCGGCTGGCTGCAATCACCCGCAGCGTCCGGCGATCTCGCCGCATGGACCTATCACACGCTGCGTGACGCCGGATGGATCATGTCGCTCACGCTGCATGACATGGACGCCGATGGCGATGCCGACCTGCTCTTCACCGACCGCAAAGGTCAGCGCAGCGGTGTCTTCTGGCTCGAACATCCCGGCGCAGACGCCGTGCGCGATCATGCGGCATGGAAAGAGCACACCATCGGCGCACAAGGCCGCGAGGTGATGTTTGCCGACATCGCTGATATGAATGGCGATGGCCGCAAGGACGTGATCGCCGCCGTTAAACCCGCAGACGTGATGATTTTTCTGCGCCAGACCGACGGTGCCTGGCTTGAGCAGACCATTCATCTCGAAGCCGACAATCTTGGCGATGCCAAAGCCGTCAAAGCCGCCGATTTGAACGCCGATGGACTCATTGACATCCTGTTCACTTGCGAAAACGCCAAAGGTGACAAAGAAGGCATCGTCTGGCTCGAACAGCAGCCGAACGCCGCGTGGAAGCAGCACACCCTCGGCGGACCCGTGGGCCTCAAATACGATCTCATGCAAACGCTCGACCTAGATGGCGATGGCGACCTCGACGTGATCACCTGCGAGGAACGCGACCAGCTCGGCGTCGTGTGGTATGAAAACCCGTTTCGCTGAGGCCGCATACATTCGGAGGAAATGTCCGCCTCCCGCCAGCGTTCTCAGCAAGCCATGAGACTCCTCGCCCTCCTCCTTTCGTCATTCTGCATTCTGCATTCGTCATTTTCGGCGCAACCGAACGTCATCCTCATCATGGTGGATGACTTCGGCTACGAATGTGTGACCGCGAACGGTGGCGAGTCGTATCAGACGCCGAATCTCGACAAGCTCGCGGCCAGTGGCGTGCGCTTTGAGAACTGCCACTCGCAACCGCTTTGCACCCCCACGCGCGTGCAACTCATGACCGGGCGCTACAACGTGCGGAACTCCCTCAACTTCGGCACCCTGCGGCGTGAGGAGACGACCTTTGGCCACATCATGAAGGGCGCGGGCTACGCCACCGGCATTTGTGGTAAATGGCAGCTCGGGCATGAAGTGGACTCGCCACAGCACTTCGGTTTTGAGGAATCCTGCCTCTGGCAACAGACGCGCCGCCCGCCGCGCTATGCCAATCCCGGTTTGGAATACAATGGCGTCGAGAAAACCTTCACGAAGGGCGAGTACGGCCCCGCGCTGGTGAACGACTTCGCGCTCGGCTTCATCGAGAAGAATAAGGGAAAGCCTTTCTTCCTCTATTACCCGATGATCCTCACGCACAATCCCTTCCAGCCGACGCCGGACAGCCCCGATTGGGATCCGACGATCAGCAGCGAGGCCAAGCAGCAGGCTCCGAAACACTTCGCTGACATGACCGCCTACATGGACAAGATGATCGGCCGCATCGTCACGAAGCTCGATGAACTCGGAATTCGCGACAACACGCTGCTGCTCTTCCTCGGTGACAACGGCACCAACTCCGGCATTACCAGCCGCTTCCAAGGCCGCGACTACAAAGGCGGCAAAGGCTCCACCAATGCGCACGGCACGCATGTGCCGTGCATCGCCAGTTGGCCTGCGGTGATGAAGCAAGGCCGTGTCTCCGCCGATCTCATCAGTTGTGCCGACTTCCTCCCCACCATCTGCGCAGCGACCGGTGTCGAAGCACCCCCCAACGCCGATGGCGTGAGCTTTCTGCCGCAGCTCAAGGGCGAAGCCGGCACGCCGCGTGAGTGGCTCTACATCTGGTACTCACCGCGTCAGAGCCAGGACATGACCGTGCGGGAATACGCCTTCGACCAGCGCTTCAAGCTCTACCGCACCGGCCAGTTCTACGACTTGTTCACTGACGAGGGCGAAAAACGAGACATCGCATCCGTTGCTCTCGCCACCGATGCAGCGGCAGCGAAGCAGAAGCTGCAAACCGCCCTCGATCAATTCAAAGACGCCCGCCCCATCGAACTCGACCGCGAGTTTGAAGCTTCTGGGAAGGGTAAGGACAAGACGGAGAAGAAGGGGGAAAAGAAAAAGGCAGAATAATTTTACGTCTCCCTCATGCGCCCACTGCTCCTCATCCTTTCGTCATTCTGCATTTGGCATTCGTCATTCGCGGCGGCAGCCGCCCAGCCCAACATCATCTTCCTCATTTGCGACGACCTGGGCTATGGCGATGTGCATTGCCTGAATCCCGAGCATGGCAAGATCGCCACGCCGGGGGCGGACAAGCTGGCGGCGCAGGGGATGATCTTCACGGATGCGCACTCGGGCTCGTCGGTCTGCTCGCCCACGCGCTACGGCGTGATGACGGGGCGCTACAGTTGGCGGACGAAGCTCCAGAGTGGGGTCGTCGAAGGATTCGCGCCGAGTTTGATCGCGCTGGAGCGGCCCACGGTGGTGAGCTTTTTGAAAAGTGCGGGTTATCACACCGCCGCGATCGGCAAATGGCATCTCAATTTCGACTACCTCAATCCGCAGACCGGCAAGGCCTACAGCGCGAAGGACTTCGACACGCCGCCGGTCGGCGCGAAGATCCCCGATGGCCCGATCACGCGCGGTTTTGATTCCTACCACGGCTTTCACCACGCTCGCGACATGGAGGGGGTGATCGAGAATGACACCGTGATCGAGCATGACGATGTGGTGAACATGCTGCCGCGCCTGCGACGCAAGGCAGTCGAGTTCATCGACTCGCGCAAGGGCAAAGAGGAGCCGTTTTTCCTCTACCTGCCGCTCGGTTCGCCGCACACGCCCATCGTGCCGTCAAAGGAGTGGCAGGGCAAAAGCGGCCTCGGCGACTATGGCGACTTCGTCATGCAGACCGACAATGTCGCCGTCGCGGTGTCGGAAGCACTGGAGCGCAACGGCATGACCGAAAACACGCTCGTCATCTTCACCAGCGACAACGGCTGCTCGAAGGCCGCAGGCATCGACAAACTCGCGAAGCAGGGCCACATCGTCAGCGCGAACCTGCGCGGATCCAAGGCGGACATCTGGGATGGCGGGCATCGCATCCCGTTCATCGTGCGCTGGCCAGCGCAGATCAAGGCGGGTACCACGAGCGACCAGCTCATCTGCCTCGTCGATTTCTCCGCCACCGCCGCCGAAATCGTCGGCCAGCCGGTGCCTGCGGGCAGTTGCGAGGACAGCGTTAGCTTCCTGCCTGCGTTCAAGAGCCAGCCCATCGTCTCCACCCGCAACGGCGTCATTCATCATTCGATCAGCGGCCACTTCGCCTATCGCCAGGGACCGTGGAAACTCGCGCTCGCCAAAGGCTCCGGTGGCTGGACCTCGCCCACCGAGGCGCAAATGCCCGCCGACGCACCCAAGGCCCAGCTTTACAATATGAAGGACGACATCGGGGAGACGACCAACCTCGCCGATTCGAAACCCGAAATCGTGAGCCAGCTCCTCGACCTCCTCAAAGCCGACATCGAACGCGGCCGCAGCACGGCGGGTCCAGACTCGACCAATGATTTTTCTAACATCGTGCTGTGGAAGAGTGAGAAGGAGAAGAAGCGGAAGAACAAGAAGGAGTGATGGGTGGTTCAATTTGATCATCATTCCTGTTCTTTTCTGTCCGGTTTTAATGGCAAGATGGAGACAAGAACAAGCAACTACTTGAAACACCTTCCCCAACCATGAAACACGTCCTCGCTATCGTTTATCTCTTCGCCCTTGGCTCCCCGCTCTTCGCGGCGAAGCCGAACGTCTTGTTCTTATTCGCCGATGACCACACCTTCGAGGCCGTGCGCGCCTTTGGTCACACGGACATCGACACGCCGAACCTCGACCGCCTCGCGGCACGCGGCACCACGTTCACTCGCGCCTACAACATGGGCTCATGGAGTGGCGCGGTGTGCGTGGCAAGTCGCACAATGTTGATCACCGGGCGCAGCGTGTGGAATGCGAACGCGGTCTATAACAAGACCAATGCCGAACGCGAGGCTGGTGTGCTTTGGCCGCAGCTTATGAGCAAGGCCGGCTACAAGACCTACATGACCGGCAAGTGGCACATCCAGACCGATGCGGCAAAATGCTTTGACGTGACGCAGGATGTGCGTGCGGGCATGCCTAAGACCGTTCCCACCGCTTACAACCGCCCCATCGAAGGCCAGACCGACTCCTGGAGTCCTTATGACAAGACGATCGGCGGCTTCTGGGAAGGCGGCACGCATTGGAGCGAGGTCGTCGCCAATCACGCGCTCGAATTCCTCAACGATGCGAAGGCGCAGGAGAAGCCATTCTTCATTTACGCGGCCTTCAACGCCCCGCACGATCCGCGTCAGGCACCGAAGGAGTATGTGGACATGTATCCGCTCAGTCGCATGCAGATGCCGGAGAATTTCATCCCCGAGTATCCCTACAAGGACGACATCGGCTGCTCCGAGAAGCTGCGCGATGAACACCTCGCGCCAATGCCGCGCACGGAGCTGTCCGTGAAGACGCACCGCGCCGAATACTATGCGCTGATTACGCACATGGACGCGCAGATCGGCCGCATCCTCCATGCGCTGGAAAAATCCGCTCAGGCCGACAACACTTGGATCTTCTTCACCGCCGACCACGGTCTCGCCGTGGGCCATCGTGGCCTCATCGGCAAACAGAACATGTATGACCACAGCGTGCGCGTGCCGTTCTTGGTTGCCGGTCCTGGTGTCGCGAAAGGTGCGAAGAACGACAACGCCATTTACCTGCAGGACGTGATGGCCACCGCGCTCGATCTCGCGGGTGCTGAGAAGCCGAAGCACGTTTTCTTCAACAGCCTGCTGCCCCTGCTCAACGGCGAGCAGAAGACATCGAGCTACGACTCCGTCTATGGTGCCTACCTTGAGCTACAGCGGGCTGTCACGCATGATGGATGGAAACTCATCGCGTATCCGAAGGCCAAGGCCATCCGCCTCTACCATCTCGCCGCAGACCCGCAGGAGATGACCGACCTCGCCGCCAAGCCCGAACACGCGACGATGAAGAAGCAGATGTTTGAACGCCTCGTGAAACTGGCCGTCGATTTGGGCGACCAGGTGGATTTGCAGGCGGCGTTTGGGAAGTGAGCTTTGTGGTTTTGAGGGAATGCCCTCAATGCACGCTCCCACCCCGCGCTGTGATCAGTTCTCGCGCTTCCGCTGTCGGCACATGACGCGGTGTGTTTGCCGCCGCGCCTTGTGGGCGCGCCCAGCGGATGCCATTCGCGATCACACGCTGCACCTCCGGGTGATGGTAGATGGGATACACCTCATGACCGGGGCTGAAGTAGAAAATGCGGCCGCTGCCGCGTGTCCACGTCGCGCCGCTGCGGAACACCTCGCCGCCTTGGAACCAGGAGACAAAGATCAGCTCGTCCGGCGCCGGGATGCCAAACGGCTCGCCATACATCTCTGATTGCTCGATCTCGATGCAGTCGCCAATGCCTGCCGCGATGGGATGTCCCGGATTCACCACCCACACACGCTCACGCTCGCCCGCCTCACGCCAGCACAGCGCACAGCTCGTGCCCATGAGCCGTTTGAAGACCTTCGAGAAATGCCCCGAGTGCAAAACGATCAGCCCCATGCCGGCCAGAACGCGCTGCTGAACCCGCGTGACCGTTTCATCCAGCACCGCATCATGTGCCGTGTGTCCCCACCACAGCAGCACGTCGGTTTGATCCAGCACGTCCTGCGGCAGGCCTTGCTCCGGCTCGTCAAGCGTCGCCGTTCGAATAACGAGTTCATCATGCTTCAAAGCCTCCGCCAGCGCGCCATGGATGCCATCGGGATAAATGGCCGCGACGGCAGGATTCTGACGCTCGTGGACGAACTCGTTCCAGATGGTGACGCGGATGGGGACGTTGGGCATAAGTGTGATAAAGAGAGCGAAACTCCGAACTTAAAGCGAGATCAAGACCTTTGGCAGAGTCTCCGCGAGCGTGCGGAGCAGTGATTCACCTGTCATGTCAGGAGAATAGTCCAGCAGGTGGGCAATCCCACCTTCGGTGAGGTCAGGAGCGTATTTCTCCAGCAGTCTGCGCAGTTGGATGGCGATCAAAAGCTGGTTGTTTTCGGTGGCTGCGGCATTGGACAGCGCATCATCTACCCCCTGTACCACGGCAAATAGCGCGGCCCAAGGCAGCCAGCGCGGTGATGACGCTGCTGGCAGCATGAAGTGCCAGTCCTGAAGCTGCAGGTAGTAGTGTTTTGATGCTCCGCGTCCCGTTTTTTCACCCCGCCCGGCATGGCGTGGTCCATCCGTGCGCAATTTGCCTGACAGCACCATCTCGCCAAGCACTGACTGGATCGACTGCGACGAGTAACCTGTCAGCCGCGCCAGTTCAGCGGCTCTGGCTGATGGACGGGTCAGCAGGCAGAGGATGATCTCACAACGAGATGACACGCCGATCAGTGCCCGTAATGTCAGCAATGCATTCGCCACTCGTTCTGGTGAAGGCGGCATGCACAGCCCACGCTGTGGGCGCGGCGGACGGCGGAGCCAGCCGTGAGACAGGAAGTCGGGATCAGTTGCCCCCCAATGAGTCGAAGGCTTTTCGTCGATGATAAAAAAAGGTTCTGGCAGGTCCAGGGACTTGCCGATCTCGGCTTTGGCGAGCGTGCTCCATTTGGGGAGCTTGCCATGACGCTGCACGAAGGCTGCTGTCGCATGGAGAACGCGTGGATGGCCGAGACCTCCTCCCGCATGCAGATTTTTGAGCCGTTGGACATTGATGAGTGATCCGAAGCTGACCAGCCATTCGAGCGCCTCATCAAACAAGCGTGTCTCCCGCCTGCCAAACGCGGTGGTGGCCAGCAGCAGCGCCTCGGGATCAATCATATGCCCGGTGGGCAATGAAGGCCCGTCAACAGTCTCCAGACTGGCACCCAGGCAGCACCACTGTCGCCAGAGCAGATCGTGTATGGCTGCCCGCAGATCGTCACTAAATTTGGTCAGCGACGTCGGCATAATCGTGGAATCGAAGGGCGTCACGCACCACGTCTGGGAACACCTCACCCACGTCCTGTCCCAGCACCCAGCGTGCAGCGGCGTGCAGTTCCTCGCGGTTTGGATTCAGCGCCTTCAGGTCGGACCAGTGCCATCCCGGCCCCTGATTCACCCCGGCAAAGAGCTTCAAATGAATCAAATCATACCGGTCTGGCAGAAACACCGTCAGGTGGCTGCCGATCTCACGCCGATGGAGCCGCGAGAGAAATCCCTCCGGCAGGCCCGCCATCACTTGATCCGCCGGTCCGGCATTGAGCCAGTTGGAAGGCAGCCCCAGCGCCTTTGCCACCTCCTCCACCGCCAGCTTCAAAGCGGGCGAAAACGGCCTCGGATCGACGATGCCATCCACCGGATGCACCCCCGCCAGCACATCCACATCCTTCGTGCGCCGGGTGATGAACCCCAGGCTCAGCAACGCCGCCCCACCGCAGATCACGACCGTCTCATGCTGCGCACCGGCATGAGCCAGCACCGCTGAAACTGCCTGAAGGGCTGTTTCGAGGGTTTGCTGATCGAGAGGCTTCATAGGCAGAAGTTTAACCTGCTTAAATAGCAGTTTCAAATTGTTATTTTAACAGCATCATCCGACAAACAACGCCTCCAGCGCAGGGATCACGAGGGATAGTGAGTGGGGACATTCGCCGGTTAATCGCACGTTTCTCGCGCCCCTGCCGGGGCGCATCCCGAATCGTGGGCGGTGGGGCGATTCGTATCCGGTGGTTCCCGGTCGCTTCGCGACCTTCACCACCGGCTAATCTCTTTCGAGCCTCCGGCTTCGCCCTTGCGGCATTACGGGTGAAGTAGCATTCATATTCATGGCAACCGAGGACGAATTACTGCAAGCCCTTCAACACGGCTATTCTGGCTATATCAATAATGGACACCTTGCCCTCGAAGATCTTCCTCAGTATGCGCAACAGTTAAAAGAAGATCTCGATTGGATCGGCTTGGAGTCATTTCAGATATTGCCTCCACAGACACTCAGAGTTCGAATCGGTCAAGATGATGGGACAGTGCCTATTATGCATTACAAATTTGGCAGCACGCGAAACAACGTGGACAACGCAGACCCTCAACAGACGAAGTCGGAACTTCAAAGTTTAAAAAATACTGAGGGTCCGGGACTAGACCGGGATGACTTACGATGGCTTTGCGACGTATTACGCGGCGCACGTATCACGTTGCCGCATTTGTGGCTAATGGACGAAGACTTGCGCGCAGACTTAGCGGCTCCCAAGAAGCATTTGGATTCAGTGAATGAACTTTTTTGGCTCGGACGCTGGAAGAATGTGCGTCCGCAACTCACCATGCGTGAGCATCGAGCAAATCCGAGCATAAGTGGCTCGTTTGATTGGAGTCTGATTTGTGACTCGCACATGCACAGCTCTCGCGAGACTCGTATCAACATTGAAGTAAAAAATCTGACATCAAGTTTGGAGGGCGCTCTTTTCTACGGCCATGATGGTGCCCTTCGTTTCGTGCAGGATGGGATGCGTGGACTCTCGAAAAAGCTTCCGCACATCATATCAGATGACATCAATATTGTGTGCTTCACTACATTCCTTAACCACGCCCAGAAACTTCGCGAACTAGCAGCCGCCATCTGTGACGAATATAAGTCGGTAGATGCCGTGCTATTTTGGATCGCGTTTGCAGATTATGGCCAGAATTGGCAGGTTTTCTCCCGAGACATGGATGCATGGCAGGACCAAAAATCAGAACTAATCAATCGTCATTTTGCACGCCCTGGGTATCGAGAGGCAAAGCCACTCCTTTATACACACCCACTATGGGGTGTACTGCCTTGGCAGCAAGACTGAATAGTGAAGCCGACGCCTCAATGTTTCACCGAGCACCCCGGACCGACGGTCTGGAAGAAGTCGTTCCCTTTGTCGTCGATGAGGATGAACGCGGGGAAATCCTCGACTTCGATCTTCCAGATGGCTTCCATGCCGAGTTCGGCGAACTCGACGACTTCGACTTTCTTGATGTTTTCCTTGGCGAGAATGGCGGCGGGGCCACCGATGCTGCCGAGGTAGAAGCCGCCGTGCTTTTTGCAGGCGTCGGTGACTTGCTGGCCGCGATTGCCCTTTGCAATCATGATCATGCTGCCGCCGTGGCTTTGGAACAGATCGACGTAGCTGTCCATGCGCCCCGCGGTGGTGTGGCCGAAGCTGCCGCTGGGCATGCCGAGGGGGGTTTCGGCCGGGTCGGCGTAATAGACGGGGTGATTATTGAAGTAATCAGGCAGCGGTTGGCCGGCATCGAGCATCTCCTTCAGTTTCGCATGCGCGATGTCGCGGGCGACGATGATGGGGCCGTTGAGGAGCAGGCGTGTCGTCGTGGGATACTTGCTCAACTCGGCGCGGATATCGGCCATGGGGCGATTCGTGTCGATGCGCACAGCGTTGGTGTCTTTGCGATGGCGCAGCTCCTCGGGGATGTATTGCAGCGGATTCGTCTCCATTTTTTCGATGAAGACACCATCGCGGGTGATCTTGCCCTTGGCTTGGCGGTCCGCCGAACAGGAAACGCCGATGCCGATGGGCAAGGAGGCACCATGACGCGGCAGACGGACCACGCGCACGTCGAGCGCGAAGTATTTCCCGCCGAACTGCGCGCCGATGCCGCAGGTGCGGGCTTCTTCGAGCATCTGGGCTTCGAGTGCGACATCGCGGAAGGCGCGACCGTGTTCGTTGCCAGTGGTGGGGAGGTTGTCGTAGTATTTTGTGGAGGCCAGTTTGACGTGTTTCATCGTCGCTTCCGCCGAAGTGCCGCCGATGACGAAAGTGAGGTGATACGGTGGGCAGGCGGAGGTGCCGAGCGTGACCATCTTCTCGCTCAAAAACTTCACGATGCCCTTCGGATTGAGCACGGCGCGGGTTTCCTGATACAGGAGGGCTTTGTTCGCCGAACCGCCGCCTT
>JBDNIB010000806.1:0-3292 GCA_041688535.1 Prosthecobacter sp. | reverse complement strand
GCCTCAATGGCATGCAGCTCGTGGTAGCCTTTCACAACACTGTCACCCTGACGCGTGGGGATTTCAGCCAGCCATTGCCAAGTGAGGCCATCGTCCTTGGATTCCGCCACACCGATCTTCTTCTCCCCGCTCCACAATTGCTTCCCGGCATAGATCAAGCGGCCATCCTTGAGCTGAATCGGGCCATGGGGGCTGTTCACGGCGGTGGGAATCGGTTTGGACCACGTTTCGCCACCGTCTGTAGAACGCAGCACCCACTCGCCGAGCTGCGCTTTGCGCTCTTCGTCGCTGAGCTTCTCATGTGCGGCTTTCCAGCGAGCATAGCGTTCCGCAGGCATCGCTTTGGATACCCAGCCTTTGTCAGTGAGTTCGGCCATCGCCGCAGCTTTCTTGAACGAGTCTTCGTAGGCCAGCGAGGTGAAAGTCGTTACAAGCAAGGTGCCTTTCGATGTCTCGAGCACGCCGGAATCGCGATCATCAATCGGACCGTCATAAATGACTCTTGGAGCTGACCATGTGCCGCCGTGATCGGACGATTTCATCGCCACCACCTGGCCAAACGGGCAGACATGCGCCTCCCGACCACCGGACCATGAGAGCCACAGATCTCCATTCTGTCGTTGAGCGACGGTGGGCCAGCCGTGGTAAAACTCCGGCTGCTGCGAGATCACTTTCGTTTCGAGAATTTTCGCCGCAGGCGCTGCGGCACGGCCGATGAAGGGGAAGGCAAGGGCGGTGGTGGCGATAAAGCGGCGACGGTTGGTCATGGCATCCAAACTACGTCCCACCGCCAGCCGTTTTGGCAGCTCATTTCCCGCGCACAAATTTCTGCACCCGCGCCCCCGTGCCTTCCGCGACATAAACCGCCCCGTCAGGTCCGACCGCGATGTCATGACCGAGCTGAAACTGGCCCGCTTCTTTGCCGTAGCCGCCGAATGTGTCTATCACCGCGCCGTGGGCATTGAGTTCGAACGCCTTGCCCCGCTCTTGCAGCTTCAGCGAAGGCGAACCGCCGTCGATGACGAAGAGATGGCCGTTGGGACCGATCTCGATGCCATAGGGTTTGCCGATCTGCGGGCCTTTCCACTCGTGCAGGAAGCCGCCTTTCGCATCGAAGACCTGGAGGCGTTCGTTTTCGCGATCACAGACGATCACCCGTTCCTGCGCATCCACCGCGATGCCATGCGGCAGGTTGAACTCGCTCGGACCTTTGCCTTTTGTACCCCACTCAAACTCAAACCGGCCATCAGCGCTGAATTTCATCACGCGAGTGTTTTTGTAGCCGTCGCTCACATAAAACGAACCGTCCGCAAGCACCGCTACATCCGTAGGCAGATTGAAATGCGTGTGATCTTTGCCCGCAACACGGGCCTCGCCCAGCGTGAGCAGTACTTTACCCTCGGGTGTGCATTTGAAGACCTGATGCAGGCCCACATCCGTGAGCCAGAGATTGCCTTCGTGATCTACCGTCAGCCCATGCGGCATGATGAATCGGTTCGCGCCCCACGAGTTGAACAGCTTGCCGGTGGCACCGTCGATCACACTCACTGTCGGTGCCGCTATCGGCTCCTGCGGAAACGGATTCGACCACAGCCGCCCGCTGCGGTGAAACACGAAGACGCGGTTCTGCGCATCGACGCCCACGCCTGCACACAGGCCAAGCACATGATCTTTCGGCAACTGCGGCCAGCTTTTCACAGCTTCATGAGCCTGCCCGGCCATGACCGTTGTGGCTAGGAATACAATGGCATGCCAGAGAGGTCTCACGGCTTCAGATAGTGCAGTGGAATCTGGTTGAGCTTGAGGGATTCGATGTGGAAGTCGAACCACGTCGCCTTGCGGCCTTCGATCATCTTCTTCTGGTTGTGGTCGAGGCCCTCGACTTCGAAGTAGCTGTGCGGCATGTCGGCAGCGGTGAGGGCGGCGTGGTATTCGCGCACGCTGATGAGATGATCGGGATCGGCCGTGCCGCAGGCGACCTGGATGCGCAGGTTGGCTTTGACGTAGTCGAGATTTTTCGTGAGGTTCAGGAAGGCGTCGTTGTCCTTCAAGCATGCTGGATCGTCGCCGAGATAGTCGTTGGGCAGCTTCGCGGCAGCGGAGACGTGATAGACGTTGCCGCTTTGATTGAAGAGCGAGCCAAACATCTGCGGGTGTTTCATCGCGAGGTTGGTGGAGCCACGCCCGCCCATGCTGAAGCCCTCAATGCAGCGGGCCTTGTGGTCGGCGAGCGTGCGATAGGTCGCGTCGATATGCGGGATGAGTTCTTTGATCATCATCGTCTCCGCCATGAAGCGCCCATCGCCGCTGTCCTGATACATCGTCGAACGTCCACCATTCGGGAAGACCATGATCAATTCCGGCAGCTTGCCCGCGAGGATGCCCTCATGCAGCACGCTGGCCGAATAGACGCTGCGCGTCTCATTGCCACCCGCGCCGTGAAGGTGGTAGATCACCGGATACCGACGCTCCTTGTTCGTTTCGTAGCTCGGCGGCAGGTAGAGGCAGTAGCCCACCTCCCGCTGCATCGAAGCGCTGCGGAAGGTGTGATGCGGGACGTTCTGCGGCAGCTCCGGCACCGGCGCGGTTACCCACATATCATCGGCATTGGCTTGCTTGGCCTTGGACTTGCCTTTCGCCTTCTGGGCGGAAAGCGTCGGGCAGAGGGCGAGCAGGAGAAGGGCGATGAGTAGGCGCGGCATGAGCGGGGTGGTGCGCTTACTTCTCCACTGGTTTTCCGGCGGCTTCCCAACCACCAAAACCTTCATCCAAGTGGATCAGGTTCGTGAAGCCGAGTTTTTCGAAGACTTTGAGGGCGCGCATGCTACGGCCACCGGCCTGGCAGTGGACGAGGGTGGGCTGGGCTTTGTCGAACTGGGCGAGCTGGGCTTCAAAATCGGCCGCCATGATGTCGATGTTCTGGGCACCCTTGATGTGGCCGTCTTTGAACTCGTCAGCCGTGCGGACGTCGATGATGGCCGTTTTGCCTTCAGCGATGATTTGGGCAGCTTCGACGGCTTTGACATGTTTGGCTGGGTCGGCGGCGAAGGTGAGGGCGGGAATAAGCAGGAGGAGAGCGAGGAGGTGTTTCATGGGAAGAGGGGGAGGGACAATGACGAATGGATGACCGGCGCGGTCACCATTCGTCATTCGCGTTCATCATGGGTTTAGCCTTTGGTCGCCGTGGCATAGCCTTTCGCCACCTCAGCCCAATTCACCACATTCCACCATGCGGCGATGTAGTCGGGGCGCTTGTTTTGATACTTGAGGTAGTAGGCGTGCTCCCAGACAT
>JBDNIB010000805.1:0-2048 GCA_041688535.1 Prosthecobacter sp. | reverse complement strand
GCTGGCAGGGCCTGATGCGCGGGGATGTGCGCGTGGTGAAGGCGTCTGAGATCAAAGACGTGCTGGAGGCGGGCAAGACGCAGAGCCTGATCCTGTGGGGCACTCCAGAGTCAAACTCCTGCCTCAAGCAACTGGCCGCCGCGCTGCCGGTGACGTGGAACGCGCAGAAAGTTGGCATCGGCGGGCAGAGCTTCGATGCGGGGACGCATGTGCCGCTGCTGACCTATCCTTGTCTCCAGTCCCCTGGCTTTGAGGTCGTGATCAACTCCGGCCTCACCTTCCGCGAGGCGCATGACCGCACCAATTCCCTGCAAAATCCCAAGCTGCCTGATTGGGCGATCCTAGACATCACGCAGCCACCGAATGCCGAAACCGCCGGCAAGGTGGTGGCGGCAGACTTCTTTGACGATCACTGGCAGGTGAAGACGAAATAGCTGAATCCTCCAACGATGCACAACAAGCTCGACCTGCGTGTCGGCGTGTGATTGAATCGGGCGAAATCATCCGCGACGATTATGGACTCTTCACCACCACCGTTTCCCGTCTCCATGCCGCCGCCGCTGCCTGCGCCGAAGAGTGGTGGCACGGTGAAATGGGTGCTCATTGCCGCTGGCGGCTGTCTGTCGCTGCTCGTGGTCGGTGGTCTTTGTATCGCCGGGATCGTCACGCTGGTGATGGGAGCGATCAAAAATACCGTTGTCTATGCGGAGGCATTCAAGCGGATGCAGAACTCGCCCCAGGTGCAGGAAGCCCTGGGCACGCCCATTGAGGCTGGTTGGCTGTTCCAGGGATCGGTGAACTATAAGAACGGTGCCGGCACCGCTGACATGAATGTGCCGGTCTCCGGTCCCAAGGGCGAGGCCACACTGGTGGCGAAAGCGGCGAAACAGTCTAGCGAGGCCTGGCAGTACTCCGTGCTGGAAGTGCGGGTGTCTGGTGGGAGCAGCATTGACCTGCGGGACAGCGCACAATCCCCGCCCTGAGGATTGCGTCCGTGGCGGGGCCGAACCGGCCTGCAAGGTGGTGTTGGCGGGCTTTTTGACCAACCCTGGCTGGTGAAGGCCAAATCGACCGGGTTTTATGCTTTGTTGATGAAGGCGGTACTTGACTGAGTGCGCCTCTGTCCGCGAAGGTACCTATTCAAACCCCTGACCGCTGTCTCGCGCTCATGCCTGCTCTCATGTCTCCTACCACCACTTCTGCTGATTCGTTCATCCCGGCCGCCCGTGCGGTGGTGGAGACGCAGCGTGAGGCGGTGAAAGAGTATCCTGGCAAGGCACCCGCGCTGGTGCGCGCCCTGCAGGCGCTGGGAGATGCGCAGCGTGAGGGAGGCGACATCAGCGGTGCCGAGGCGACGTATCGCGAGGCGCTGGGGGTCTGTGAGAAGTTGGAGCTGCCGGCGGATGCGATCGCCAATGTGCGGACGAGTCTGGCGACGCTGCTAGACTTCAACGGGCGTGAGGAGGAGTCGCTGCCGTTTTATGAGGAGGCGATCCTCAATCATGAGGCCCTGGGAGGCGAGAATGAGGAAGTGGCGGCGCAATTGCGCAACAATCTGGCGATGACGTACAAGGGGCTGGGCAAATTTGCGCTGGCGGAGCAGCATTATCTGCGCTCGCTAGAGACGCTGGAGAACCGCCGTGGGCGCAGTTCCGAGTCGGTGGCCTGCGTTTATAACAATCTGGGCAGCCTGTACTACGCTGCGGGATTCCCGGACCAGGCGAAGGAGATGTTTGAGGACGGCCTGAAAATCCGTCTGGAGGTGCTAGGCAAGGATCACCGTGATGTGGCGCAGTCGTACTGCAATCTGGCCACGGCCTGCCATGAATTGAAAGAGAATGAGCTGTCGAAGCAGCACTTTGAAGCGAGTTTGGACATCCTGGAAGCGCAGTTGCCGGCGGAGGCGGCGAGTTACGAGGCGACCGGCCTCGATTACATCGCCATGTTGGACGTCATTGATGAGGAAGGGAAGGGTACAGCCTTCAAAAAGCGTCTAGAAAAGGCGCTGGGGACGGTTTAAGGCATGGTGGCATTTGCCAAACGGCTGC
>JBDNIB010000804.1:0-3456 GCA_041688535.1 Prosthecobacter sp. | reverse complement strand
TGCAGCACCGGCATGGCGCACAACGCCCCGAGCACGCCATTCCACCAGCGGTTTTTCAACAGCGTGCCATGCACGGCCTCATGAGTGAACAGGCTGATCCCATGCAGCGACGCTCCGGCGACCAGATACAGCGGAATCAGCAACAGTCATTGCCAGGCAACTGTCACTCCCGCTGCGGCCATCACCGCGCCGCCCGCTCCCGCCGCATACAGGACCGCAAATAAAGTGATGCGGATGAAATGCACCCACACCTGACGCTGATGGCAGGCCCTCAGCAGATCAGACGGCAGGGCTGGCAGCGCCGTGCTCATGGGTGATGAAGAGCCTCCGCTAGAAGATCCTCATACAAGCGGCCAAACACATACAGGCCGACGCGCACGCCGTCTTCGACTTGTTTTAGCGATTCGGCACAGGTTTGCCAGTCACCCGCCACTGCCTGGAAAAAGTCCGTCGCATGGCGCTCATCGATCTCAGCATGCAGATTGTAATGCACCAGCTCCTGCGCGGTGATCCAGCCATGGCGCACCACCGTGCTGCCGATCTTCGCAGAGATGCCTGCGAAGGCGTGCTCGATCACGCCCAGGCAGCCAAACGCCAACGCGACCGGTTCCATCATGCAGACACCCATCAGCGCATTGTTAAACGCCCGCACCGCCGGACGCTGCGTGATCTCTGTCGTCTCGACACCCAGCGTGCTGAGAAAGCGCGTGAAAGTCAGATCATGCGCCAAAGCCGGATCAAAGACACCCGGCCTCGCCTCATCAGCGCCGTGTTCCTCCGCCAGATTGTGGATCAAGCCCTGTCGCAACGCCGAACTAGACATCCGCGCCATCAGCGCCGCCATTGGCCGGGAGAAATAGCGTACCGCAAAGTAAAACTGCCGCTGCGTCGCCGTGAAAATTTCACGGCTCATCGTGCCATCATCCAGTGACGTGAAATACCTATTTGTCAGAATCGGACGGCTGCCGGCTTCTTGAACAACCCAGGATAGCAGATCGACGGTGGGAGACATGTGCATGTAGAATAGCGTCGATGGTCAACGATATGCAATCGCGCTCTTTGAGGATGACACAAATGCCCTGCGTGATCGTTATGGTGCCTCATGAAACTTCACTTCGCATGTTTTGCGCTTGTCTCGTCAGTGACGTTTGCTGACATCACGCCCGCCACCTTTGATCTCGCGGCGATTCGCGATACGAACACGCTGGAGACGAAGGTCATCCAGGACTGGCAGCCAGTGGCGAAGGTGAAGGGTGTGCGGCATAAGCTCATCGAGACCACGGTCTGCGAATGGTGGCCGGGGCAGAAAGTGCGGCTACCGGTGACGCTGTGTGTGCCGGATGCGGACAAGTCATGCACGAATGTGATCGTGGGGAACATGGGATTGGCGTTGAAAGCGGCGCTACCGAGCGGCGCGATGCTGAAACTGCTCACGGAGCACGGCGTGGGCATCGTGCTCGTGGGCATGAGCACGATTGATGCGATGGAGCCGAAGGGGACACTGCATCTCGGCATGAAGGCGCAGCTTTTGAAGACAAAGGACGCACGCTTCACCCCCGCATGGATCTGGGGCATGAGCGACATGCGCGCGCTGACGGCAGCGATGGCAGAAACGACCGCATTTAAGCCGAAGAAGGCACTCGCTACCGGCGGATCGGAGCGTGGCGTGGGCGCGGCCATTTGCGGCATCCACGATTCACGTTTCACGGCGATTTTACCCGTCGTGGCACCGATGCTGGGCAATCCAGGCGGGGCGTATGTGCGCGGTAGTGCGTTGATGGAAGAAGCGGCGATGAATGCGGCTTTCCTCGATCATTTACCAAAGGAGTTGCCGGCTACAGCGAGAAAGGCGCTCGACGAACGCCGTGGGGATCAAGCCATCACGCAGGAAGATGCCAGTGCGGCGGGTTGGTCGGAGGCGGAGATACTGCAAATGAACGATGCCGCTTGTAACATGTGCTTGATCGCGAAGCATCTCGATGCCGTGCGGCAGCGCGGGCTGGAGTTCTTCTATCACGTCGGCACAAACGACAGCGTCTGCCCCGTGCTGCGGCAACTGGGTGAAAAGCACCCTGATTTCCCGCTCTACATCCTGCCCGGCGGTCAGCACGGCGGGCCGAAATCGAGTGGTTTCACGCTGCAAACCCCCACGCAACCCGAGGTGGACGAAAATCTGCTCGCCTTGGCGCGGCATCACTTTTTTTCCGCTCGGTCACTGCCTACGACGCCGAAGATCGAAGGGGTCGCCGTTGGAAACAAACTGCGTGCACCGTCACGTTCGCACCAGGCATGAAGCCGCAGCGTAACACGCTCTCCTGGTGTTTTGATCGCCATCCGCCCTATACCTTCGCTGCTGAATATGATCACTGGGATTCCGCGCCGCTGACCGCAAACACCGACGGCACCTTCAGCGCCGAAATCGAGACGCCTGCGGCGGTGAATGCGGTGGACTTTCTCGCCACTCACACGCACGAGGAAAACGGCCTACCATTTCACTTCTCCTCGCCCTACCGTCGCTGGACCCGTTGATCATGAAATACCTCCTTCTCTTCTTCTCGCTTTGCTCGGCTCTGAACTCGTCATTTTCGGCGCAGCCGAACGTCCTGCTCATCATGGCGGACGATTTTCGTGACTTCGGTGGGGCATTCACGTGTGAGGTAGTCCAGACGCCGAACCTCGACCGGTTACGGGCGCGTGGCACTGCGTTCGACCGCGCTTATGTGCAGTATCCCGTGTGCAATCCGAGCCGCAGCTCGATGATGGCTGGCTTGCGCGCCGAGCAGACCGGCATTGTGGATAACAACACACGGCTGCGGCAAGCCCTGCCGGAGATCGTCACCATGCCACAGGTTTGCAAAGACGCGGGCTGGCAGTCGCATGCGTTTGGGAAGCTGTTTCACCTCGGTGGTGGTCGTAATGTCGCGCAAAAGGCGCAATGGATGGACGCAGGCCGCTCGTGGCACACAGCTCAGGCCTACGAAGCCACGCCAACCGGCAAAAAAATGCTCGCAGGTCGCAATGTGACCGGTGGTGCGCTGAAGTGGTGCGCCTGGGGCGCGGCGGACGGCACGGACGAGGATCAGCCCGACGGCCAGATCGCCGCAGCCACGGTGGCGAAGATCGAGCTGCTCGGTGATGCGCCGTGGTTCATCGGCTGTGGCTTCATGAAGCCACACGATCCTTTCATCGCCCCGAAAAAGTACTTCGACCGCTATCCCGCTGACTCAATCAAGCTATGGAACGATCCTGCCGACATGGACGCCGTGCGTAAGGAAGCCGTCGGCTTCGGGGATTACGGCAAAGCTTTCGCGAAGTTCACGGACACGGAGTGGCGCGAGCTGTTCCGCGCCTACTGCGCCTGCACGACCTTCATGGACGCCCAGCTCGGTCGTGTGCTCGATGCGCTGGATAAAAACCAACTGTGGGACAAGACGCTCGTCATCTTCGGCGGCGATC
>JBDNIB010000803.1:0-1288 GCA_041688535.1 Prosthecobacter sp. | reverse complement strand
TTGGGCGTCGAGCGCGGCATGTAGATGCGCGCCTGAATGCCGAGCGTTTTGGCCGCCAGCGCCACGCCCTGCGCGTGATTGCCTGCGGAAGCGGTGACCACTCCCTGCGCGCGCTGCTCGGTCATGGCGTTGCAGGCACCGCCACTTGTAGCATTTCACCGGAGACAGATCCTCGCGCTTCACCCAGATATCAGGCCCAGGCTCGGAACCGGGCAGGATGAGTCGCTCCATCGGCGTCGACTGGCCAAAGCGATACACCCGCTCACGGGCAAACAAGATTTCCTGCCGCAAGCGGCGATCCAGAGGCAAATTTTCGCGTTCCATTCGTGGCGGCATACATTCCCGACCTCCCTGCATCAGCAAGAAGTTTTGTCAGCACAGCGTGCGACCTCTCAGCCGCCTTGGCCGATCATCGTGCGGAAGGTCAGGTTGATTCTGGGAGCGCTGACTCTGCGGGCCTTGGGCAGGCTGTGCAGCCAGTGCGTCTGCGTGGTGCCCTGCATCAGCAGCAGCCCGCCGTGCTCCAGCACCGTCTCCACCTGCTGTGCCGTGCGTTTGTGCTTGAAGCAGAAGCGCCGCTCCGCTCCGAGGCTCAGCGAGGCGATGCACGCGTCGCGGCCGAGCGATGTTTCATCGTCGCTGTGCCAGGCCATGCCCTCATTGCCATCGTGGTAAAGATTGAGCAGGCAGGAGTTGAACGTGGTGCCGGTATGCTGCTCCACCAGTGCTTTGATCTGCGTCAGCTCATGGTTCCAAGGAATGGCGTGCCGCGTGGTGCCCGAGTAGGTGTATGAAAACCCGGTGTCCCCATACCACGCGACTTGGCGCGCGGTGACGATGTGTTTGCCGAAAATCACCGCCTCGTCATGCCGCCATGGCACGCCATGCAGCAAGGCGTCGAGGCAGCGATCTGCTTCAGTCGGCGTGAGAATCCGGCCATGGTAATTCACCGTGCCATCGCAAGGCAGCAGATTGAGCTGCGGATCGGGTGGAAAGAGATTCATGCAGTCGATACGGCAGGCTTCAGCAGGCGGATTCCATGTCCAACAGCACACGCTTGCGCTCCACTCCCCAGCGATAGCCGGAGAGGTTGCCATCACGGCGCACCACACGATGACACGGGATGGCGACCGCGAGCGCATTGGCCGCGCAAGCGCTGGCGACCGCCCGGACGGCCGCAGGCGATCCGATGCGCTCCGCCCCCTGCGAATAAGTCGCCGTTTCTCCGGCTGGGATTTCGCCCAGCGCCTGCCACACCCGCTGCTGAAACGCGGTGCCGCGAATATCC
>JBDNIB010000802.1:0-3017 GCA_041688535.1 Prosthecobacter sp. | reverse complement strand
GAGACGCTGGAGCACATCCCGCCGGACGCAGTGACCGCCTTTGCGCAGGGTTTCTACTTCCACACCGAAGACATCATCACGCTGCCTGCGGAGCTGGTCATTCTGGGGGAGCGCAGCGCCCGGCTGACGCTGCATGAAGGCCGCTATCATCAGGTGAAGCGCATGTTTCATCGGGTGGGCAATCGTGTGCTGCGACTGCACCGTGAACGCATCGGAGACATCGCCCTGCCGGAAGAGCTACCGCCTGGGAAATGGCGGCCGCTGACCGCCCAAGAGGTCCTGGCCGTTGTCGGGGCAGGAGAGGGATTTTGATACCTTCTGGGAAAGGGAAACAGGATGTTTCCCCTCTATGCTCCTCTGGCAGTTGTTTGTTTTTCAGAAATTCCAGCTTTCGCAGATGAATTTCAGCCTTTAGTCTCTGCGCCTTGTGACCCCCCCGCGCATGTATCTCAGCATTTGGTTAGGCATCATGTTGGCAGCCGAGACCGGTTGTACAACCCAAAAGGCCGCAAAGCCGGACAAGCTCGCCACTGAAGAGGCGCGCAAGGCACTGCCGCTCACCGACACGGAAAACCCATTGGTGAAACGGCTGAACAACCCGTCCTCCATGCCCATCGTGCCGCCGGCCGGTGCGCGCACCTCGTATTCCTCGGTCAAGATCGAGCAGAAGACCGTGGCGATGACCTTTGATGACGGCCCGCACCCCAGTCTGACGCCCAAGTTGCTCGACATCCTGAAGGAGCGGAACATCAAGTGTACCTTCTTCCTCGTCGGCAATTTGGTGAAGGTCTATCCGGCCATCGTGCGGCGCATCATCGCGGAAGGGCATGAGATCGGCAATCACACTTGGTCGCATTGCAGCCTCACCAGCCGTTCGGACGAGCAAATCCGCAGTGAATTGAAAAAATCCGAAGACGCCGTCTATGAAGTGGCCGGTGTCCGTCCGCATCTGATGCGCCCGCCTTATGGCGCGATCAATTCCCGCATCAAAGACCTCATGTTCAGCGAGTTTGGCTACTCCACCATCATGTGGTCGGTCGATCCGCAGGACTGGCGTCGTCCGGGCGTGTCCGTCGTCACCAGCCGACTCGTCTCTGGTGCCCATCCCGGTGCTATCATGCTCGCGCATGACATCCATCCGCCCACGATTCAGGCCGTGCCCAGCATGTTCGATCAGTTGCTGGCGAAGGGGTACCAATTCGTCACCGTCAGCCAGCTTCTCAACATGGAAAAGGCGGCGATGCCCGTCGGGGTCATCATCCGTCCCGCCTTGGGTGTGGGTGACAAAGATCCGACGCCGCTGCCGCAGACCAAGCCGAAGGCTTGAGTCGATAAATAGAGAAAGCGCCCCGGGCGGAGCCGGGACGCTTTCAAACCCGCCTGTGCCGTTCGAATACAAAGGGCTCACGTATCCCATGAGACCAGGTGGGAACCCGCGTGATGAAGCTCTGTCTTCCAGTGAAGGCATGACATGTCACTTCAGCGCGTAGCCCCCGTAGCTAATGAATCGGGCCGGGCCACAAAGCTCGAAAACGAACACCGCAGGAAGTTCTGAGGCCGCAGGAAGCGGCGGAAATTTCAAAGAGCAGGACGGTGCCTGCGTGCAGGACACCGCCATGTCCAAAAAGCTAGCGTCTGCCGTCCACCGAGGCAAGACTGCGTTCTGAAACCTTTTTTATTCACCCCATCCGCCATGAAACTCATCTCGTCGCTCTGTCTCGCCCTCACCGCTGTCTGCGCTGCTGCCGACATCCCTGCTGAACCCATCGCGCAAAAAGGCGAGCCCATTCTCGCCGATGAATTCGAGCGCACAGAACTCGGTGACTGGAAATCGCTCATTCCGACCTTCACGGTCGAAGGCGGCGCGCTCAAAGGCGTGCAGACGCGCGATGACCACGGCGCTGTGGGCCGGGTTTATCGGCCGATGAAGGATGTGGTGGTCGAGTTCAGGTTTCAGCTCGTCGGCTCGACCGGTTTCAATGCTGTTTTCGACGACCAAAAGTTCAAAGGCTCCCACGCCGGTCACATCTGCCGCGTCGCCTTTGCACCCACGCAGATTCGTCTCGGCGATGACAAGGAGGGCGTCATGCGCAACGACATCTTCGAGATGCGCAAAGACCCTGCGCGCAAGGCGGAGTCGGACAAGCTGCTGGAAGGCCGTGGCTCCTCCTCCAGCACGAAACTGGAGCAGCAGAAGTGGTATCAGGTGGTCATCGAATTGAAGGGCGACCAGATGCGCGTGAGCATGGACGGCAAACCGGTCGGCTATCTCCAATCCCCCGGCATCGCGCACGAAACCAAGAGCAGTTTTCACTTCACCGTGAACGGCAAAGGCGTGCTGTTCGACGACGTGCGCATCTGGCAGGCACGCTGAGCCATTCGGCGGCTTTTTGTTAACATAACCCACACTTTGCCGCGCTCTGTTGAGGAACAGGGGTTCCGCCGCCGTTTTCAACACGTCATGAAACACACGCTCCTATTCCTTGCCTTGTTCGGCCTGCCAGCTTTTGCCCAGGACAAGACGCTCGCCGATCTCACGCTCGAACCGCCGCTGATCAATACGCAGCCCGGTCCTGAGTACGATGACGCGGTGCGGCCTGGCAACATGATTATCGGCATGGATCGCACGCCCAATGGCCGCATCTGGGCCGCGTGGGTCGGTAACGGCGACTCACCAAACGGCTTCTTCATGCTCGCCACCAGCGATGACGACGGCAAATCGTGGTCGAAGCCGCGCGTCGTCATTGATCCGCAGGATGGTGAACTCAATGGCGTGAAGTACGAACGCCGTGCCCTCGTCGGCAATTTGTGGACCGATCCGTTGGGCCGCCTGTGGTGCTTCTTTGATCAAAGTCTCGGTTACTTCGATGGCCGCTGCGGCGACTGGTATATCCGCTGTGATGATCCCGATGCCGCCGAACCCAGATGGACCGCGCCGGTGCGTTTCGCCGATGGCTGCACGCTGAACAAGCCCACCGTGCTCTCGAATGGCGATTGGCTACTGCCCGTGTCGCTCT
>JBDNIB010000801.1:0-3867 GCA_041688535.1 Prosthecobacter sp. | reverse complement strand
TACACCTTATTAGTACTCATGTGAATGAACACGGCTTCGGGAGCATGTTGCCGAGTGGCTTCCAGCATGTTAAGCGTCCCTACAGCATTGGTGTCAAAGTCATCAAAGGGACGCGAGGCGGCGAGATCGTGGCTGGGCTGCGCTGCTGTATGAATGACCAGTGCCGGTTTGAGGGATTCTAGACAGATTTGCACCGCTTTGCGATCTCGGATGTCGAGCTCATGGTGCTGGAAGGATGAGTGCAGAGCCTTGAGGCGCTCTTGGTTCCAGCGGGTGTCTCCCTGCGGACCGAAAAAGTCGGCGCGCATGTTGTTGTCAACTCCGTGGACCTGCCAGCCGAGCTTGGAGAAATATTCAACGACTTCGGAACCAATGAGGCCGGAGGAACCTGTGACGAGAAGCTTCATGGAGATAATCGATAGCGTTTACTTTAACTCGCAGCCTAGTGAGGAAGGTTTCAACTGATTTGGGATAGCGTTTGGATTTCCTGTCGAGAGGCACCGCCACAAAATGGCGTTAGAAGAGCACTGCAGTTCGAGAGGTGATTGCGCGCGTGCAATTTGATATCGAAACGATTTCAGACTTTGAGGCGCCTCAATTCATGTCCGCTTATTACCGCTCCGAGAATGATTGCGGGAATGGACGTTGCGATCATCAGCTTGGCGGCACCCGCCACGGAGCCGACATCAAACAAAAGAGTGGCAGTGATTTGGGCAAGCAGTGTGAGCGGGATGTTCAGCCAAACCCAGCGCACCCAGCCACGGGAGAAGTTCAGGGTCCAGAACACCTGGTTAATGAAGCCAATCGCGATGGCGATCGCGACGAGAAACAGTTCATCATGCAGATGGGCGTACTTGGGCCCGAACAGCAGCAGCACGGTGTCCGCCTGCCAGAACACGAAGCCGAGAAACAACGCGAGCACGAGGCTATAGCCACCGAGAATCGCGAGAAAGAGACGTGCCAGACGACGTGGGTCCTGACAACGCGCAAAGCCTGGCCCGATGAGGTAGCTGAAGGGAGCGGCGAGAAAATTGAAGAAAAAACCCAGCCGATTCAGTGCCCCAAGATCCGCCACCTGTGCGGTGGTGCCCAGGACACTGAGCAGGCCGGTGGCGAGCTGACTCTGAATGCAGTTGAACACGTTGTTGGGATACATCTGCCGCATCGTGCCGACGATGCGCTGCCGAGACCTGGCCTCCTCCTCCGGCTCCACCACAGGATCGAGCAAAGGATGGACCTGACGCCGCACGACCAACGCCTGTACCCAGGTGGAGCAGGCGACAGCGCCGAAGGCGATGTAAATATTGACGAACCCGAAGGCGGCTGGCAGCAGCGTGAGGACGGAGCGGGTAGCAGCACCGCTGAGATCCGCCGCCTGCAGCTGCCGGATGCGGGAATGCAGGCGGTTGACAATAGTCAGGATGATGGTGCGGGTGGCCAGCCACTGTGGTCCGACCACCAGCAGGACCAGCGCCGCAATAGTCCACCCAGGAGCACCCCGTTTGGCCAACAACCAGACGAGTAGAGGCGCCACAACCAGCGCCGCCACCAGCGCGGTTCGGTTCAGCAGACTGAGCGCTGCACGGATGAGCGCCGAGAATTTGGAACGCTCCTGCCATACCTCCCCGCCGCTGGCGGTGACCGCTGTGGCAATGCCACCATCGTTCAAGGAACTGAGCACGGCCGCCATACTGGTGGCGATGGTAAACCAGCCATACTCCTCCTTTTCCAAAGTTCGCACCAAAACAAAGGCAACGACTCCGCTCAGCAACTGCACCAGCACTTGAGTGCCAGTGACACTGAGAAATCGGAGGCTCCAGCGTTGCAGCCATTGGCGTTGAATCTTCAAGTAAGCCCAGATATTTCCAAGTCATCAGTCCACCATTAACTTCCGGCCAAGGGCCGCATCCAAACACTCGTCTCGGTCAGAACATTGTGGCTGCGGTGGACCAGCGACCAGTCCTCTGGGACATGGACGTGGGGTGGATTATTCCAGTTGGTGTTGTCGATGAGCAGAAAGCCGCCGGGCTTGAGCTTTGAAAGCGCGGCACGGGCGCAAACAGGGCGGTACCAGCCGTCCACAACAACGAAATCGAGCGAGGCGTCGGGCTGCTGGAGGATGGCGGAGGGGTTGGCTGGCAGGGGGGTGTAGTCGTTCCGGTAAGTCTCGGACTCGGCGTGATTGAGCGGAATGTGGCGAAGTTCGACGTTGGTAACCCGCGCATCCTGCACCATGCGGCCCACCTGCTGGAACCATGCGGGATCACTCTCAATGCTGGCGAGCGTGGCGAGGTGTTTGGCAAACCACAGGGTGCTCCGACCACTGCCCCACTCGAAGCCGCGCATCTCTGGGCGGAGATTTTTCTCCAGCCATGCAATAGCATCGGGGGCGAGCCAAGGATGGTCAGGGTGGCGTTTTTCATACAGCCAGTTTTGCATGCGGCCCGCGAGGTAGAAGGGGCGAAAGAGATTACGCAGTCTCATACGGTCCTAATTACGCTCAGGCTTTTTTGAACTCTAGCAGCATGGTCATCCAGAGCCAGTGTAGCCTTCCCAGACCTTTGAAGGACACGAACTCAAAGCCGTCCTCCTCGAACAACTGCGACAGGGTTTTCCGGGACCAGAATTTGATGTGTCCATGCAACCAGAAGGGGGTGTGGTGCTGGTCCCACTTGTTCAACAGCGAAATGGCGAGGTTCTTGAGATACCCGTGGTAGGGAGTGGTGACGAGGATGACGCCGCCGGGCTTCAGCAGGCGCGCCGCGAGTCGCGGCATGGCACGGGGATCGTACAGATGCTCGATCACCTCCGTGCTGACGATGACGTCAAACTGACCGATCCAGTCTTCCGGAGGTTCATCGTAAACGCTCATGCATCGGAAGGGAATGTCCGGATGCGCCGCACGGGCCTGTTCAATGCCCTCTTCGCTAGGATCGCAGCCCTCAACTGCGATGCCTGCGGCTGCGATTGACCGGCAAAGGCTGCCATTCCCGCAGCCGAGGTCGAGCACACGAACCGGTTTCAGCTCTCGGAGGCGTGCCAGAACGTGCGGCACGAAGACCTCGTGCATCTGCGATGTCTCAGCCGAGTCGTAGTGATAGGTGCTGGCGTCTTTACTCATGAGCTGGGTTCTAGATACTGGATCCTCGATGCTGGATCTGCGGGTGAAGGCGGTTGAGGGACCCACACGCCCTACCTTTTTGCGGTGCTTGCGTTTCTTTGCGGCCAAGACATCTGGATGCTGGATGGCAGATCCGGGAGCTTTGGCCGAAAGAATCGAAAAAAACGGGGCGAGGCGGAAGCTTGAATGCAGATGCTTGATTTTAGATGCTGGATGGCCAGTCCGGGGCGTTGAAGCCTGGCCGTCGGCAGGGTTCCCCTCAATTGTGGTAGCGAGCCTGAGTGAGATCGTTCCTGCTGGACCGACGACGTACGCCCCTCAGTTCTTGTGGCGGCGATTGTATTCCTGCTGCAGGGACTCGAACATCTGCTGAAGCTCCGCGTGGCTCAAGGGGGCGAGTGCAGCATCCAGGGTGACTGGTTCTCTAATAATTCCTTCAAGCACACGGATCATGCAGATCCATTCGCCTTCCACGCGGCCCTCCACGCGGCCTTCGACGCGGCCTTCGTTTTTGAGTTTTTGGGCGATGGTCATGGAAGTATGAGGGCATCTGCCGCAGTTCCCGGCGTCACCGGGCTTTTCAGTGCTGCTTGTACTGCTGGTCGTATTCCGCTTGAAGAGCCTCGAACCGGCTGCGGAGTTCGGTGAACGAAAGTTCGGCAAGCGCCGCTGAGACGACAACTCCCGGGCCATGATGCCTTCGAGCACCCGGATCATGCCGATGCATTCACCTTCCTGGCGGCCTT
>JBDNIB010000800.1:0-4087 GCA_041688535.1 Prosthecobacter sp. | reverse complement strand
AGCGGAAGGACTCGCAGTGGTAGGTCTTCTTCACGGTGTCGAAAGTGATGATCCCGAAGCCGCTGCCTTTCTCGTGCGCCTTGTCGTAACGGTTGGGAGCCTTGCCGACCAGTGGATTGCCGACGGCATAGACGTAGGCCTTGTTACCGAGTCCGTCGAGATACTCGCCGGTGTCGGCGTGGCCATGCTTGGGCCGGTTGGCATGTAGCATTTTTAGCTCATCCGGCCGCCACCAGCGCGGGTAGCCGGCGGAAATAGCGGGCGTGCAGAAGGACCAGTTGCTGTCGCGCTGCTTTTCCACGCCGTATTGGACCATCGTGGTGAGATGCTGGTCGCCATTGATGTGCAACGCCATGGACGGACGCAGGATGTCGATGGCGTTGTTGCGCGGTGTCTGCGGCCAGCCGCCGGAGTCGAGGTCGGCTTTGAGATAGCCATCGAAGCCGCCGTGATGCGTGGCCGCGTTGGCGAAGACCGTCTGACTGAGCAGCGCCTTCAAGGTGTGACCGCGCCAGTCCTGCGCCCATTTTTTGAGGAACTCCTCCTGGCGCTCGCCCAGCAGCACGAGGCCGGGTTTGTCGAGCTTCGCGGTGTCAAAATTCGCATCAAGGACATGATCGGCGCGACCGCTGCCGGTATCGACGCGCTCCGGCCCGCTCTTCCACTGACGATCAGCAATGATCGCGAAACTGACGCCGCCATACACCATGTCACCATAATAGACGCTGATGTCCTGCAGGCTGGGCTTGGGATCATACGCATCCGGGTGATGCGCGACGTTCGTCTTGTGAACCACATTGACCATCTTCGCAGGCTCGATGTAGCCGCCCTTGGAAGACGCGCCGGTGTCGCCCACGTTCATCTTCGCGCCGCCTTCGCCCCAGATGTTGCCCTGGAAGATATCGTGGTCGTCCGGTAGGCAGAGCGTGGGCGCGTTGCGCATGACCTCGCGGAAGGCCCAGCCGTGCTGATAAAATTTGCGCAGATAATTGAGGATAGCGGGTTCTGCTGGTTCACGGATGATGCCGAAACCGCCGTGGCTCTCATAAATCTGGTCGCCGGAGAAGAAGACGATATCGGGATCGAGCTTGAGCAAATTTTCCGCCACGGGCGCATACGGGAAGCCGTAGTCGTTCTGACAAGTCAATGCGGCCATGCGCAGCGCACGGCCTTCGGGGTTCGGCTTGATGATGCCGGTCCATTCGTTCGGCGCTTCGCTGCCATCGCGATGTTTTTCTCGATACACCAGCTTGTAAGGCGTGGCGGTCTTCTCATCCCAGTTCGGAATGCGGAACGTCGCCACCCAGGCAGCGGGATCGAGCTTCGCTTCGCCGAGCGATTTCCACGCGCCGCCCTGCTGCACCAGCAATTCGACCAGCTGGCTGTCCTTCGCACCCATCGGGCCGGTGAGTGCGCTGATCTTCATCACAAACCCTTCATCCGTGCGCGAGTCGCTCAGCGAGTACATCGACCACAGCAGTGGCCCAAATTGATTGTCGGGCGTGATGCTGAAAGCATTGCCCTCCATCGTCCAGTTTGTGAAGCGATAACGCCCTGTGCCTGCCGCACCGTCCTTGACCTTCCCTTTGTTTTTCTTGGCCCCCGCCACTGCGCCTGCGGCGAAGTTGTTCGCGATGGACACATTACCGTGAATTTCGTCCGCGTTGAACGCTTGCGAGATCGTTCCCAGCTCCGCGTCGGTGTCCGCTGCATTCGCAGTTAGCGTCAAAACGCACTTATCACCCTCGGGCGCGCCTTTCAGCGTCAGCCGCAACTGTTTCAAAGCGCTGCCATCCTTCACCGCCGCCGTTGCTGGTCCCAAAATGAGCTGATCGCCCTGCCAGCCGACGTTGATGCCCTTTTGCACGAAGCAGTTGCTGCGGTGCTCATTCAATTCGCTGCGAATGCCGATGCGGAATCCCGCACCGCCGTCAGACTTGCCGACTTCCAGCCGTGTCAGCGTCACGCTCATCGCGAATGCGCCGTTCTGCGTCACCTGATGCGTCAACGAATGCACGCTGCGGCCGCCGCCCATGTGCAGGCACTCGGCACCGCCTTCGCTCACCCGCCAGTCTTCCAGCGGGTTCGCCCAAAAGTTGCCGCCGAGAAACACACGGTCATGCGTGCGGCTCCAAGAGTCCGTGGTGGCGGCTTCAGCCGCAGGTGCGCGTTCCGGCCGGACACCCATGCTCATGAGAGCTCCAGCGGCGGCCCATTTCAATCCAGTGCGTCGGGTGATCTTGTTTTCCATGACCGATCACAACGCAGGCATGCGTCATTCCGTACCGGTTTTTTCGCTTTCCGAGGAGGCCGCGACTACACCAGCCCATCCATCTCGCCCGAGCTGGTGGCGAACTGCTCGTCCTGCAGGCCGAGGCGGCGCAGGGCGCTGAGGTAGAGATTCGGCAGGGCGTAGTTGTCCTTCTGGTCAAAGGCAAGGTGCTGGCCGTGCTTGAAGCCGCCGCCGCCGAAGAGCACGGGCATGTTCTTGTTGTCGTGCGCAGAGGCGTTGCCGAGGTTCGAGGTGAGCAGCACCATCGTTTCGTCCAGCATCTTGTCGGTCTTGAGCTTGCGCAGAAAATTGCCCCACTCGTTGATGATGCCCTGCTCCACGATGGCGAGCTGGCGCAGTTTTTTTTCGTCCATGCCGTGGTGGCTGAGGGTGTGATAGGCTTCATCCACGCCTTCGAGGCCGGTCACGGCGTTCCCCGTGATGTGCAGGGTCACGAAGCGGGTCGAGTCCGTGGCCAGCGCCATGTGGATGATGTCGAGGAAGATTTTTTCGACCTCCACGGCGTTGTCACGCGGGATGTTCGTCGGTGCTTTGAGCGACACTTTGGGCTTGGGCCGACGAATCCAATCCTCGTTGGCAACGAGACGCTGCTCCAGATCACGCACGCTGGTGAACCAGGCGTCGAGCTTGTCGCGGTCGCCTGCGCCGACTTCACGCATGAGTGTTTTGGCCTCCGCGCCGACGACATCCATGACGCTCTTGCCACGGCGGATCAGTTCGGCTTGGCGATCCTGCTCAGCAGGCTTGTCATCGACGAACAATTTCGCGAACAGGCGCATGGCGTTGTCCTGCGCCGGAATCATGGAGCCGTTCTCCGTGTAGGACGGGCTGGTCTGGCTGCCGGTGTTTAGTACGAGCGAGGGGAAGCGCGTCTCATGGCCGCGATGTTTCGCCATGAGCTGATCCAACGAAATGGTGTTGCGCGAGGTCGTGCCGCGTTGGTTCGGGCAGGCGGAAAAGATGCTGCCTTCAGCCGTGTGACCACCGGTGACACCTGGATGCGACGAGCCTGACACGACGGTGAAATCGTTGCGCAAATCCTGGATGCTCTGCAAGTAGCGCGAGGCCTTGTAGCTCCGCCCGCTGCCTTCTGGAACGAGGTTCGGATTGTGCAGGCCGAGAGCGAGGCTGATGCCGACGAAGCGTTTCGCCGTTGTGGTCTCGGCGGTGGCTGCAAACGCAGGCGTCATCGCGTCGAGCATTGGCAGGCTGAGCGAGATGCCGGCGCCGCGCAAAAGCGTGCGGCGGGAGAGGCGTGCGCCAAAATTGAAGTTAACGTTTTTCATGGGCTTGGTTTGAAGAGGGTTACTTTTTCAGGAAAACGGGGCTGGTGAGGGCGGCGCTGAGGATGGAACGCATACCGTGGCCGGTTGTTGCCGTCTGCGTGACTAGCTCGTCCACGACCACGTTGTCGCTGAAGCGCATCCTCGCACCAGTCGCATAGGTGAGGAACTGCTTGGCGAAACCCTGCGCGAGCTGATCGCCGCGTTGCTGGTAGATCTTTTTCCAGTCGAAGAGATTGGCGAATTCTGTGCCGTCCGGCGTGATGCCGGTCGAGTTCACCGGCGCGCCTTTGTGGCCGGTGCCGTAGCGTGTGCGCCAGCCGACGATGGGATCGAAGTTTTCCAGCACGAAGCCGGGCGGGTCGATCACGGCATGACAGGCGGCGCAGGAGGTGTCGTGGCGGTGTTTTTCGAGCTGGTCGCGGATGGAGACGGCACCACGAATGTCCGGTTCGATGGCGGGGATGCCGGGCGGCGGTGGCGGAATGTGCGCGCCGAGAATGCGCTCGTT
>JBDNIB010000799.1:0-2513 GCA_041688535.1 Prosthecobacter sp. | reverse complement strand
GTGGGCCGTGGTGGGCTGGTGAACATACCCGGCACGGGTCGGGGCGCAAACCGGGGTTTGGGTGCCGGGGCCGTGGGCGCAGGGTCTGCCGCCTGCAGCAGCGAGAATCCCATCCAGAGGATGGCGGCCAGCAGGCGGGTGGAAACGGTGGGTGGACTGTTCATGGCTGGGGTCACATGTTGCCGGAGTTCATCATGCGCGGCCCCATGAGGAAGATGGGTAACATCGCACCGGTAAACACCATTGCAATAAGGAGGACGGCCATGAGCAACGTGATGAAATTGATAACCGCCGTGAAGTCCTCCATGTAAGCTGCGGTATCTTCCTCGTAGATGTCGCGCAACAGCTCGAGCTGCTGGGGCAGGGACGCGGATTTCTCGCCGATGCCGATCATGTGAGTCACCTGCGGGTCGAGGGTGGTATAGCGCCGCAGGGCTTCGGCGAAGGGGATGCCGGAGCTCGCGTAAACCTGCGAGGCCTTGACGAAATCTGGATACATCCGCGTGCCTTCCAGCACCTTGGCGGCGAGGGCGGAGGCACGGGCGAGATTGATGCCGTTGGCGTAGAGCATCTGCAGCGTGCCGATGTAGGAGGTCTGGCGCAAGCCCATGACGAGGCGCCGCAGGAGGAGCCACTTGCTCATGAGGAAACTCAGCAGATTTTGCCGCACCGTGGCAGAGCGGAGCAGGGCGACGATGAAAGTGACGAGCGCGATGATGAAAAACGGCCATGCGAACTGAACCACATGGCTAAAGGAGAAGATGATCTTGGACAGTGGGTCAGGCTCCTGACGCACGCTCTTGAGCGTTTCCTCCACCTGGCTCACGACGCTGGTCTGCGACCAGATGAAGAGGCCGATTTGGAAGAAAATGACGAGGCCGGGCACCACCAGCGCGCTGCGCAACTTACCGGCAAAGGCCGACTCCGTCTTGATGCGGCGGGCCAGGGCGCTGAAGGCTTCGTGCAACTGCCCGGCATCCGAGCCAGCTTCGATGATGGTGATAATCGTGGGGTCGAACTTGCCCTCCTTCGCAAAGGCCACATGCACCGCCAACCCGGCATCGAGGCGCTCGCGGATGTTGTAGAGCGCCGACTGCAGATCAGGATCGGGCAGCCCCTGCGCATAGTAACGCAGGGCATCGGCGGTGCTGATGTTCGCCTTGAGCATCGAGGCCAGCCCGCGGAAGAGCTTGATGAGTTCCTTCTTGGAGATGCTCTTGCGGGCACGCCCCGTTTTATCGGCACCGGACAGTTGCTTGATCAGGGCCACGCGGAAGCCTGCGTGAGCGGCCAGCAGGCTGGCCTGCTCGCGGCTGGGAGCCTGCACGTCGAGGATCTTGGAAACCTCGGGGCGCTTGCTGTTGCGGAGGGTGACGCGAAAGAGAGCCATGATTAATCCTCGTAAGTCAGGTCCAGCGCCTTGCGCAGGGCGTCCAAGTCGGTCCTGCCTTCAGCGAGGAGTTTAAGGCCGTTGTCGCGTAGCGATGGCAGTCCGGTCTCCTGCCGCACCTCCTGCTCCAGTTCGTAGGGAGTGATCTCGCCCTTGGCGAGCCTATCCCCCATGCGCGGGGTGATGGGCAGGATTTCGAGGATGGCGGTGCGTCCGGCGTAACCGCGCCCGTGACACTCGGCACAGCCTTCCTTGCGATGCACATAGACGGTGCGCGCAGCCCACTCACTGCCAAGATGAAAGAGCCGCATCTCGCGCTCGGGGATGCCTGCCGTTTTTTCGCGGCAGTTGGTGCAGAGCAGCTTGATCAAGCGCTGGGCGCAGGCGGCCTTGAGCGTCTGGGCGATCTTCCAGCGCTCCATGCCGAGCTGCTCGAAACGCTCGATGATCTGTGACGCCCTCGGGGTGTGGATGGTGGTCAGGACTTTGTGGCCGGTGATGGCAGCCTCGATGGCCAGCTCCGCAGACTCGCGGTCACGCACCTCGCCCATGAAGATGATGTCCGGATCGGAGCGCATGAAGCTGGTGATCATCGGCTTGAACTCGCTGGAGTCACGCAGATCGCAATGGGTGACGCCGGGGATCTCATCCTCCACGGGGTTTTCGAGAGTGAGGATATTGTCCTCCGGGCTGTTGAGCGCGCGCAGCATGGCGTTGAGCGTAGTGGACTTGCCGGAGCCGGTGGGGCCGGACATGACGACGATACCGGTGGGTACGGACATGGCTTTCTCCAGCTCAAAGAGCGTCTTCTCATCGAACGCCAGCGAGCCCATGCCCAAGCGGGCTTCGAGGTGGGTTTTGTCTAGGAGACGCATGGTCACATGGTAGCCACGGTAAGTGCGGTGCCGCTCATAGCGGATGCCCACCGAACGGCCGTAGTAAGTAGCCGTGAAGGGCCCGGAGATGCCGGGCCGCCTGCTGCGCTCCTCTGGCGCCAGTCGCATCAGGTTAAGCAGGAAGGCGTCGATGCGGTCCTTCAGCTTGAGCGGCATCTCAGTGCGCTTCCCCCGATCACCGTCGATGCGGAAGCAGTAGTTGCAGCTCAGCTTCTCGGTATTGATGT
>JBDNIB010000798.1:0-5353 GCA_041688535.1 Prosthecobacter sp. | reverse complement strand
CTTTGAACAGGACTACGACCGGCCCTACGCGTTCCATTACCGCGACTTCGTCATCAAGGCACTCAACAGCGACATGCCCTATGACCTGTTCGTGAAATGGCAGCTCGCGGGAGATGAATACGAGTCACATAACGCGATGGCTCTCGCGGGGACGGGCTTCCTCGGCGCAGGCGTGTTCCCTTCGCAAATCACCGCAAACGAGGTCGAGCGCACGCGCTATGACGCGATGGACGACATGCTCAGCACCACCGGCAGCGCGATGCTCGGGCTCACCATTGGTTGCGCCCGCTGCCACGATCACAAATACGATCCGCTGCCCACGCACGACTACTACCGCATGCTCAGCACCTTCACGACCACGACGCGCATGAACGTGGACGTGCATCCCGATGGTGACGTCACCTCCGCGATCACCACGAAGAAGGCCAAAGACAAGGACACTCCAGCAATACCTGGCTCGACACGCATGATGATCTGCGGTGAAGGCTACGACCCAATCGTGATGCACACGCAGGGCGGGCCCTTCTTCGAGCAAACCTATTTCCTCAAGCGAGGAAGCACCGACATGAAGGACGGCGAGGCCACTCAAGGGTTTCTCCAAGTGCTCAGCAAACCCGGTGGCGAAAAGCGCTGGCAGTGGCAACCACCCAAGGACTCGAAATTCAGCGGGCGACGCCGCACATTGTCGAATTGGATCACGGATGTCGATCAGGGAGCGGGTGTGTTGCTCGCACGTGTGATCGTGAACCGGCTGTGGCAGCATCATTTCGGCACCGGTCTCGTTCCAACCGCGAATGATTTTGGCAAGACCGGCACGCCCTGCACTCAGCCCGAGTTGCTCGACTGGCTCGCGGGTCAGCTCATTGCGAACGGCTGGAAGCTGAAACCGATCCATCGCATGATCCTCAACAGCCACGCATGGCAGCAAAGCAGCGCCCGCGATGCGAAGAAAGAAGCCGCCGATCCGGCGAACGGCCTCTTCATGCGCTTCGTGCCGCAGCGCCTTGAAGCCGAAGCCATCCGCGACTCGTTGCTCGCTGTCAGCGGTCTGCTTGATGACACGATGGATGGTCCCGGAACACGTGATGAGAACAGCAAACGCCGCAGCATCTACTTCAACATCAAGCGCAGCCAGCTCATCGGCAGCATGGTGGCCTTTGACCAACCTGAGCCGCTTGTGAGCCAGGGTGCCCGCCCCACGACCACCGTGGCACCACAGGCGCTCATCCTCATGAACAGCCCGCAGGCCCGCGCTTGGGCTGAAGGACTGGTAAAACGCATCCAAAGCGCGGGCGACGTGCCGAAGCAGATCATCATGGCCTATCGACACTGTTTTCATCGTGATCCTACAGCCGACGAACTCGCCGCTGGACTCGGTTTTTTGAAATCAGGAGCCACGCTCGCAGATTACTGCCAGGTGGTGCTGAGCTTGAACGAATTCATTTACATAAACTGACATGAACACGCCTTCCTATTCCCGTCGTGAACTTCTCTCCCGCGCAGGAGGCGGCTTTGGCATACTAGCCGCTGCCGCCATGCTCGAACGCGATGCTCAGGCGAATCCCTTTTCGCCCAGGGTTCCTATGCAGGTCGGTGGCAAGGCCAAGTCGATCATTTGGATCTTCACCAACGGCGGCCCTTCGCAGGTCGATACTTGGGACTACAAACCGGAGTTGGCGAAGCGCGATGGGCAGACGCTCGAAGGCTTTGATCCAAAAACGGGATTTTTTCCAGCTTCTGTGGGCGGCTTGATGGCATCGCCGTTTACGTTTAAGCGATACGGACAAAGCGGCACGTGGTGCAGCGATCTTTTTCCAAAGACTGCGATGCATGTGGACAAGATGGCCTTCATCCACTCGTGCTGGACGGATTCGAACAACCACTCGCCCGCGCTGTTCAAGATGAACACGGGCAACACGCGCATGGGTTATCCCTGTGTTGGCTCGTGGGTCACGTATGGACTCGGCAGCGAGAGCGATTCGCTGCCCAGCTTTGTGGTGATGAGTGATCCACTGAATCGTGGCCTGCCGAAAGGCAGCTCGGCGAACTGGGGCGCGGGCTTTCTCCCGAGTGTGTTTCAAGGAACGTGGTTGAAACCGAGCGGTGCGCCCATCGACAACCTCGCCGTGCCTGCATCGCTCACACCGCCGCGTCAGCGTGCGCAGCTCGATCTGCTGGCGAAGCTGAATCGCGGTGCGCTGGCGGGGTCGGCGATCGAGAGCGAGCTGAATGCCCGCATCGAAAGCTTCGAGCTGGCTTACCGCATGCAGACCTCCGCGCCGGAGGCTTTTGATGTCAAAAATGAGCCGGAGCACATCCAGAAGATGTATGGCGTGAATGAGAAGCACTGCGGCCCCTTTGCCAAGCAATGTCTGACTGCGCGGCGCATGGTGGAGCGCGGAGTTCGCTTCATCCAGCTCTACAGTGGTGGCATGGAGAACCAGCAAAGCTGGGACGGACACAAGGACATCGAGGGCAATCACCGTGGCTTCGCCAACGAGAGCGATCAACCCGTGGCCGCGCTCATCTCCGATCTTGAACAGCGCGGGCTACTGGATCAAACCCTGATCGTGTGGGGCGGTGAGTTTGGACGCCTGCCTATCGCTCAGAAAGGCGCGCAACCGGGTCGCGATCACAATCCGCATGCCTTCACCGTGTGGATGTGCGGCGGTGGCGTGAAAGGCGGTTACCATCATGGCGAGTCCGACGAGATCGGCTTCAAGGCCGCCATCGACAAAGTCAGCGTGCATGACCTGCACGCCACGATCCTTGCCGCCGCCGGACTCGACCACGAGCGCCTTTCGTTCAAGTTCCAAGGCCTCGATCAGCGCCTGACCGGCGTGGAGAATCCCAAGGTGGTGAAACAACTGTTTGCGTGAGATACTTTGAAGCCATGACGCGCAGCCTTCTTGTGTCTCTTCTCGTAGCGACCAACTCACTTTCAGCCGCACCCGCGAAGGTGAAGTTCAATCGTGATGTGCGACCGATCCTGTCGGACAAGTGCTTCTTCTGCCACGGGCCTGACCCGAAAAAACGCGAGGCCGATCTACGGCTGGACGTACGTGAGGCCGCTGTGGAGGCCAAGGCGTTTGTTCCTGGCAAGGCGGAGGTGAGTGAACTGATCCAGCGCATTCTCACTCAAGACCCCGACGATCACATGCCGCCGCCCGAATCCAAACTGGCGGCTTTGACTCCTGCCGAGATCGCGATCCTGAAGCAGTGGATCAATGAAGGCGCTGAATATGAGGCGCACTGGAGCTTCAATTCCCTGAAACCAGAAGCCATCCAAGATCAGAGCATCGACAAGATCGTCAGCACAGGCCTGGCAGAGCGCGGTTTGAAGCTGCAAGCCGAAGCATCGCCAGAGACCTTGATCCGCCGCATCAGCTTCGATCTCACCGGCCTGCCACCCACACCCGAGGAGATCAAGGCCTTCGTCACCGAACATCAATTCGATCCAACCTCCAGCCTCGAGCATCTAGCAACCAGACTCCTCGCCTCCCCTCAATACGGCGAACGCATGGCGGTGGACTGGCTGGATCAGGCGCGCTACGCGGACAGCTACGGCTTTCAGGTGGATCGTGAACGCGACGTGTGGCCCTGGCGCGACTGGGTGGTGAAGGCGTTCAATGACAATCTGCCCTATGACAAGTTCATCACCTGGCAGCTTGCGGGCGATCTACTGCCGAATGCGACGGACGAACAAATCCTCGCGACCGCGTTCAATCGTCTGCATCAGCAGGAGAGCGAGGGCGGCAGCATCGAGGAGGAGTATCGCGTCGAATACATCGCCGATCGTGTGCAGACCGTGGCGACGGCGTTCCTCGGCCTTACCTTCGAGTGCTCGCGCTGCCACGATCACAAGTTCGATCCGATCACACAGAAGGAGTATTATGGGCTGTTCTCGATGCTACAGAACATTGACGAAGCCGGCCTGTATTCCTTCTTCACCCCTTCCCCGCCGACGCCGACAATGATGCTGATGGATCAACCCGCGAAGGACAAAATGGCGGCGCTGAAAGCGAAGGTGGTTGAGTTGGAAAAATCGAACATCGCAAAGCCACTCACGAAGCCCAAGCTCGATCAAGGCGAGATCGCGCATTTCACCTTCGATGGTCTGAACGGCAACAAGCTGGCCGATGCCTTGCATCCATCTCCACCTCCTACGCCTCAGCCCAAGCCCGAAACCAAGGACAAAAAGAGCACGCAGGAGGAAAGCCCAGATGATCCTGCGGCCACACTGAAGGGGGAGAACAAACTCGTGCCGGGCAAGATCGGCAACGCGGTGCAGTTCACCGGCGATGACGCTGTGGACACGCCCGTCGGCAATTTTCAGCGGCATGAGCCGTTCAGTGTCTCGCTCTGGCTGCAAACGCCGGATCTGAAGGAACGTGCCGTCGTGTTTCATCGCTCACGCGCCTGGACAGATGCGGCGAGTCGTGGTTACGAGCTGTTGATTGAAGAAGGAAAACTCAAATGGTCGCTGATTCACTTCTGGCCGGGCAATGCGATCTCGATTCGCGCCAAACAGCCGCTGCCGATCAAAGAATGGACACAGGTGGTCGTGACTTACGACGGCAGCAGCCGTGCGACTGGCCTGCGGCTGCATGTGAACGGTCAACTGGCCGAGGTGGAGATCATCCACGATGCGCTGACGAAAACCATCCAGGGCGGCGGCGGCGACAACATCAGCCTCGGCGAGCGGTTTCGTGATCGCGGCTTCAAAGGCGGATTGATCGACGATTTCCGCGTGTTCAATCGCGATTTGTCCTCTGATGCCAGTGCGAATGAGGCATTGAGCAAGGCGCGGGCGGAGTTGTTCGCTTATCAAGACGCACAGAAGGAGATCATGGTCATGCGTGAGATGCCGCAGCCGAAGAAGGCGTATGTGCTGACTCGCGGCGAGTATGACAAACGCACAGAGGAAGTCGGACCGGTGACGCCAGCGTTCCTCTCGCCTTTTCCAAAAAATGCGCCCCTGAATCGCCTCGGCTATGCACAGTGGCTCACCGCGCCGGATCATCCGCTCACGGCCCGCGTCACGGTGAACCGCATCTGGCAGAGTTTGTTTGGTCGTGGTTTGGTGAAAACAGCGGAAGACTTCGGCAGCCAGGGCGAGCGGCCATTGTATCCCGAACTGCTCGATTATCTCGCGGTGAAATTCATCCAAAGCGGCTGGGATTTGAAGGCACTGGTCAACGAGATCATGCAGAGCCAAGTCTATCGCCAGCGCAGCATCGCCGATGCCACCACGATGGCAGATGACCCCGAAAACCAATGGCTCGCTCGCGGTCCGCATTTCCGCCTGTCTGCCGAAATGATCCGCGACAACGCCTTGGCCGCCGCAGGGTTG
>JBDNIB010000797.1:0-9056 GCA_041688535.1 Prosthecobacter sp. | reverse complement strand
CGACACTCTCGCCGCGCTCATCCAGCCCCTCATCGTCTGCCTCATGGCCGGCATGGTCGGCATCATGGCCTACCTCATGATGACCACCATCTTCCAGACCATTTCCAGCATGAACAAATGATTCAATCCATCCCACGCACATGAAACACACGCACATCAAAAACTCGCAGTCGTCCGGCTTCACGTTGGTCGAAATGGTCCTCGTCCTCGGCATCGTCGCCCTCCTGGTCGGCGCAGGCATCGTCTCGCTCACCGGCGTGCTCGATTCCGGCAAAAAAACTCGCGTTAAAGGCGATCTCACCACCCTCAGTGCCGCCCTGCGCAGCTACGAGACCGACAACATGTTCCTGCCCTCCAGTGCGCAAGGCCTCGCCGCGCTGGTGGAAAAGCCCGGCTCCCGTCCCGCCCCGCAAAGCTGGACTGCCAAGCTGAAAAAGACGCTCCTTGATCCCTGGGGCAATCCTTACCACTACCGCCGCCCCGGTGCCAAAGACAAAGGCGGCTTCGATGTCTATTCCGCCGGTTCGGACGGCATCGAAGGAAACGCCGACGACATCGGCAACTGGGACCTCTGAGTTTGTAGTTCGGGCTTCAGCCCGTCAGGATCATGACGAATTTCCGTTCCATCACGAATCGCAATCAAACCATGCTGCGGCAGCATGGCATTCGTCATTCCCGCGCAGCGGGCTTCACCTTGATCGAACTCATCCTCGCCATGACCATCACCGTGCTGGTCATCGGCGTGGCCGTACTGAGCATCTCAGGCGTGCGAGATGAGGACAAGCTGCGGCGTGCAGCAGCCATCATCGAAACCACCGCGAGGCAAAACCTGCTCCAGGCGCTCAATACTCAGCAAATCGTGCGCATGGAGCTTTCCGCCGGTGCTTTTGGCACCAGCGCGGAGTTCAGCGGCATGCTGCAGGTCCGCCGTGTCGGTGAATCCAACTTCCGCTCTCCAAAGCGCGGCGAGGCTTGGGAGTTCAGCCCCAGCGGCATCTGCGAACCCATCGAAGTCCGCGTCAGCGGTGCCGGTGGCCAGATCGAGATCGGCTTCGATCCGCTCACCGCCTGCGCGAAACGCAAATCCATTCAGGTCAAAGGATGAAGACCCATTCACAGCACGAACGGAGCCACGCCAGCGCGATAGCGTCTTGGAGTGCGGCGGCTGTGACGCCGCTTTCGAGCACTGTGGCGTCTTCGATCACGCTTGCCACCTTCGAAAGCGGTGTGGCGCTGCGCTTCCCACCGCACTCCAAGACGCTGTCGCGTTCTGTCGGCGGCTTTGCGTTGTTGGAGATCATCCTCGCGCTTGCGCTGTTCTCGCTGGTTGCCGTTGGCATGACGCGGGCGATTGAGGCCATCGCGAAGACGACGACCTTGGCACGGCAGGAGGCGCAGGTGCTGCGGGTGCTGGAGTCAGTGCTCGCAGAAGTGGCGCATCAGCCGGAATTAAAGGCCACCAGCATCAGCTTCAATCCCACCGCCGACGGCATTGATGCCAGCGCCTCGATTGAGAAGATCAAACTCATCACCAAGGACAAGGTCGAGCTCGACCACATGTTTCGCATCCGCGCCGAAGCATGGATCACTGACGGGCGCGCGCGGCGCATGAAACGCAGCATGGAAACCTATGTGTATTCGCCCCACAGCCCGATCTAAGGCCGCGTTCACGCTGCTCGAAGTTATCCTGGCCATGGCCCTCATCGGCCTACTGCTGGGCGGCGTGTATGGCATCGCGAACGGCACCATGCAGCTCGGTAAATCCATGAGCGATGCGCGCATCGCCGAGACACGCATCAGCAACTTCGTCACGCAATGGCGTGACTACCTCGAAACCATGCCGCCGGGCATCCAGCTCAGCGCTGCTGTCGAAAAAGCAGCGCGTGGAGCTTCTGGCAACCTGTTCATCCTCGGTGGGCCGATGCCGTTCGTGTGGGATCGTGCCCTCAAGCATGCTGACGCCGTCGAGTTTGGCGTGGTGCGCAACAAAGGCAGCAAAGACCTCAGTCTCATCGTCCGGCACCTCAAACGCGCTGAAAAAGCCCGCACGCCGGACCAATTCACCACCCTGGCCGAATTGCCGATCCTCGACGGCCTCAAACAAATGCAATGGCAGTTTTACGAGCCGGAGGAGAAGCAGTGGTTCACGAGCTGGGACACCAAAAAGCGTCCGCAGCCGCCGCTATTTATGAAACTCAAGTTCGCCTTCACCGCCGACCCACGGGAGCATGAGTACACGTTTTGGATCGCGAATGACCTGGCGCAGGTGAGCGTACCGCAAGCGCAGCCACCGGCGGCTTCTGTGCCGTAATGACGAAACCAGAATTTCGAATGACGAATCATGTTCCAATGACCCTAGATAAAGCCAGCCGATCGACAAGATTAGGCACTGGCTTTGTCGCGGCAGCGTCTTGGACTGCGGCGGCTGTGACGCCGCTTTCGAGTGCGATTAGAGAGGCCAATTTGAATCCTGCCGTCGAAAGCGGTGTGGCGCTACGCTTCCCACCGCACTCCAAGACGCTGCCGCGTGGTTTCGTCATTTCTTCGTCATTAGCCATTCGTCATTCGTCATTGCAGCGCGGTTCCGCCCTCATCGCGGTGTTCTGGATGATCGCGGTGCTCGGCATGGTGATGTTTGCGGGTGCGAAGGCATTGCAGGCGGACACGGAATTCACGCGGTTAATGCGCGGGCGGATTTTTGCGAAGCGTTATGCGGAAATGGGCATCGAAGTGGCCCGGCATCCGGCGATCCAGCAGGATGATCCGCTGCTGCATTTCAGCGCCAGTGACGGCGGTAGCTACAACGTCACGCTCGTCTCCGAGGAAGCGCGGCTGAACATCAATCATCTCCTGCAAACCGGTGACAAGGTGCTGCTGCGCCGCTTGTTCACGCGCTGGGGCTTCAAGCCCGAATTTGTGGCCGCGCTGTGCGACGCGCTGAAGGACTGGGTGGATGCGGACGAAAACGTCAGCCTCAACGGCGCGGAAAAACGCGAGTACGAAAAGTTTGGTCTTAGCGGCATGCCGTTCAATCGCCCGTTCAAGGAAGTCGAGGAAATGTTCAACGTGCGCGGCATGGAAAGCGTGAACGCGGAGCGGCCTGACTGGCGCGAGTGGTTCACCGTCTTCGGCGATGGCCGCGTGGATGTGAACGACGCGCGTCCCGAACTCATCTCCTTGCTCGCCGATGTGCCGATGGAGCGCGTGCAGCCGCTGCTGACCTTCCGCGCCGGACGCGATGGAGCTTTGCGCACGCAGGATGACCAACGGCTGGCCAGCGTGCCGCAGGTGGCACAGATGCTCGGCGTGTTTCATCCGCAGGTCGTGGCGCAGCTCACGCAGTGGATTCAGTTCGCGGGTCCGATCCGCCGCATTGAGAGCGTCGGCGCGTTCGGGCCGCTGCAACGTAAGCTCATTCTCATCACTCAAAACGGCCAGGCGATCTGGCGCGGCGAAATTCCTGCTCATGGCAAAGACACGTAAACCCACCTGCGAGCTGCTGCTCCCCGCCGCGAAGGTCTGGCAAAGCTGGACCGGCGTGGAGGGCGCGTCATGCCAACTGCGCGCCGAGCAAGGCCCGGCCGGGGCCGCGTTTGGCAAGGACGCGCAGCGCCGCGTGCTGGCGCTGCCCGCCTCGTATTTTTGGCTGCTGCCCGCCTGGCTCAAAGGCGAGCGCGAGCACCTGCGCAGCATGGCGCTGCTGCATCTCGAACGCATGGGCGTGAAAGCCGGTGAGGACGAGTCCGCTGTGCAAAGCCGCAGCATCAGTGAGAAGGACGGCGCGCATCTGGTGCGTGTGCTCGCGCTGAAAGACCAGCTGACACCGCTCAGCGACTTTGCCCGGCTTCCGGACGAGGTCACGCTGCATGCGCTGTGCTATCCGCTGGTGCAAAACAGCCTCACCATTTTCCGCGAGTTGGACCGCCTCGTCGTCGCCGTGACCAGCGGCACGGAGCTGATCTACTGTACGCCATTGTCCGCCAACCGGCTGGACGAGCATGCGCTCAGTGAGCTGAACAACATCTGCCTCCAGCTCAGCTTTCAGCGCGTGCTGGGCCGTATCGAGTGCATCGTGCTCTGGGTGCAGGACGGGGACAGTGCGCAGATCCAGCGCATCACCGGTCTGCCTGCCTACCGTAGCGACATGCCTGCGCCGACGATGCCGGAGCGCGGCTTCAGCCTGCTGATGCCGGAAGATGTGACGCTGGAACGGCAGAGCCAGTCACGCCGGTCAAAAAGCCGCTTCATGCTGCTCACCGCAGGCGCGGTGCTAGCCGCTGCGATCACGCTGGTCGCCACGCTGACCTCGCTCGCGTTGCAGGAGCGCCACATGCTCCGGGAAAAAGTCGCCATCCTCTCCCCGCGTGCGGAACGGGTGATGGACCACAAAAAAGCCTGGCAAGAGGCCGCGCCCGCCGTGGACCCCGCCACCTGGCCACAGCAGGTGCTGCTGCACTGCATGGAGCCGGAGTCATCGAAAGAGGCCAGCATCACGCATTGGGAATGGACGCCGGAGCGCCTGAGTATTCGCGGCCGTATGCCCAGCGCCTCGCTGGCGCTAGAATACACGCAGGAACTCAAAAACATTGAGCCGCTGGCCAGATTTGCGCTGGATGGCCCACCGCCGGTCATTGCCAGCGACAACAGTGCCACCTTTGAGATGAAAGGAGGGCTCGGCGAATGAAGAAGAGTGAAAAAGTGCTGCTCAGCGTCTTCGCAGTGATGTTCCTGCTCATCGTGGGCGGCGGCGGACTGACGTTTGCCTTTAACAATTACATGGCGATCCGCGCGGAGAACGAAGTGCTGCGCGACCGCCTCGCGGGCATGAATCTCTCCGTCTCACAAGGCGCAGACTGGGCGGACCGGCATGGCTGGTTGGAGGAACACTGCCCGAACTTCACCAGCCGCCAGGAAGCCTCGGCCAAGATGCTCGAAACGATCAGCAGTGATGCTGAAAAGGCGGGTCTCACCATCGGCGGTAAGGAATTCCTCGAAGCTGCGAAGGCGCTCGGTGTCGATGGCCTGCCGCTGGAGGAGGAGCTGGGTTATTTTGATCAAGCGGCGGTGAAGATCACACTCACCGGTGTGCCGGAGCAGGCGCTTTTTGCATGGCTGTATGCCTTGCAGCAACCGCAGTCCTTCCTCGGCATCAGCCGCCTGCAAATCAATCCTAGCGGCACGAACAAGACTGTTCACGCTGAAGTCGAGTTCACGCAGTTCTACCGCGAGAAATCCGCGCCCAAGGTCACCAAAACCAACACGCCATGAATGCCTTTCGTTTTCAGTTCGCCATTCTTAGTTGGGTGATGATCGTTACTTGTGTGTCTGCGCAGGAGGCGAAGAAAGATGACGCGCCCGTGTCGTTTCCAAAGCTGGAGCATTTCGCCTCGCTGTGGGAGCGCTCAATCTTCACCACGCGCGATCTGCCCTCACCGGATGCCCCCTCCGGCCCAAACTTTGCCGACAACCTCAGCCTCTCCGGCATCTACGAGATTGATGGCGCGGTCGTGGCCGTGCTGGTGGATCGCACCACCTCTCAGGTGATGGAGGCGCACATCAGCTCGGAAAATGAACTGGGCGTCAAGATTCGGTCGGTGAGGCCCGGTGCCAGCGTGGACAAGACCCGCATTCAATTGCAGAAGGGCGATCAAGTCGGCTGGGTCAGCTTCGGCGATCCCTACGCCCAGCAGGCCGAAGTGGTCCAGCGTGCGGTGATCCCCACGCAGGCTGCACCCGCAGCCAATCCATCACGTCCAGCGGTGCGTGCTTTTCAACCGCCGAATCCCATCCTGCCGCCTCCTTCTTCCGCTCCCAGTGCGGCACCGGTGAATGATGTGCCGCTACCGCCGCCCTGAGGTGGGAAGACGGGCTTTGCACGCTGCGATCAGGATTCGAGCACCTTCAACGCATTGCGTAATAGTGTCAGCCCCGCCTCCTGGCTTTTCTCCGGGTGAAACTGCACTGCCACGAGGTTCTTTTTCGCGATGCCGCTGATGAAGCTCACGCCATAGTCGGTGCGGCACAGCGCTAGCGATTCATCCTCCACCTCGGGATAATAGGAGTGGACGAAGTAGATGTGCGTCGGGTTGGGCAGGCTGTCCCACACGGCCGCCTGGCTGGTTTCCCACTGCGCCACGTTCCAGCCCATGTGTGGGATCTTCAAACCGCTGCCCGCAGCGAATTTACGCACTTTTCCTTTCACCACTGCCAGTCCTTCGACGCCGGGGCACTCCTCGCTGCTCTCAAACAAAAGCTGATAGCCGAGGCAGATGCCGAGATACGGCTTCTCCGCCTGCAACCACGCCCGCAGCGGCTCCCACAGCTCCGTTTCCTTCAAAATGCGCACGGAATCCCCGAACGCCCCCTGACCGGGAAACACGAGTACGTCGATGTCAGCGAAGTCCGCAGGCTTCGTCACGAGACTCGCCTGCGCGCCGATGGCCGCGAAGGCATTCAACACGCTGCGCAGGTTCCCCGCGCCATAATCCAGCACACCGAGCTTCATCACAGAACGTCCTTTGTGCTGGGGATGCCGGTGACGCGCGGGTCATGCTTCGTGGCAGCGTCCAGCGCGCGGGCGAGACCTTTGAAAATCGCCTCCGCCATGTGGTGGGCGTCCCGTCCACGGCGGATTTCGACGTGAAGCGTAGCCAGCAGGCTGGACGCGAAGGCGCGGAGGAATTCTTCAACGAGCTGGTAGCTGAAGCGGTTCACGCCGCCGATGGCTTCGACACCTTCAGGCGCGTGATAGCTGAGAAAGGACCGACCGCTGAGGTCGAGCGCGACTTCAGCGAGCGTTTCATCCATCGGCAGCAGCCAGAAGCCATAGCGCACGATGCCCGCTTTGTTGCCCAGCGCTTCGCGGAAACAGTTGCCCAGCACGATGCCGGCGTCCTCGACGGTGTGGTGATAATCCACCTCAATGTCGCCCACGGCCTTCACTTTGAGGTCAAACAGGCCGTGTTTGGTGAACAGCGTCAGCATATGGTCAAAGAACGGCACACCCGTGTCGATCTGTGCTTGGCCGGACCCATCGACATTGAGTTCGATCTCAATGTCCGTCTCGGCGGTTTTGCGGTGCTGCTTGGCGGTTCTGCTTTGGCTCATGGAAAGGTGAATCAACACGCTTTCGAGTCGTAGTGCAACCGTCCCGGTTGCAGTTTGAGCAAGCGGGACGCTTGCTCTACGCCAAGATTCCTTTCACCAAGTGCCCATGCACATCCGTGAGCCGGTAGCGTCTGCCCTGAAACTTGTACGTCAGTCGTTCGTGGTCGATGCCGAGCAGATGCATCAGCGTGGCGTGGAAATCGTGGATGTGCAGGCCGTCCTTAATCGTGTTGTAGCCGAAGTCGTCCGTTTCGCCATACACGGAACCCGCCTTGATGCCGCCACCGGCAAACCAGGCGCTGAAGCAGCGTGGATGATGATCGCGACCGAAGTTCGTGCTGATTTTTCCCTGGCAATACGCCGTGCGGCCGAACTCTCCGCCCCAGACGACGAGCGTGTCATCCAGCATGCCGCGCTGTTTGAGATCTTTGATCAGCGCGGCGGCGGGCTGGTCGGTTTCTTTGCACAGTTTTGGCAAAGCGCCCGGCAGTCCGCCATGATGATCCCAGTCCTGATGGTAGAGCTGGATGAAACGCACGCCCTTTTCCGCGAGCCGCCGCGCTTGCAGGCAGTTCGCCGCAAAGGTGCCCGGCGTCTTCACATCCGGCCCGTAGCTGTCCAGCACATGCTGTGGCTCCTCGCTCAGATCGGTCACTTCCGGGATGCTCGTCTGCATGCGGAAGGCCATTTCATAGTGATCAATGCGGTTCTGAATCTCCACATCGGGCGTTCCTTCAAACTGATGCTCATGCAGCTCCTTCAAACGATCCAACATCAACCTGCGGCTGTCTGCGCTGACGCCCGCCGGATTGCCGAGATATAGCACCGGATCTTTTGCTGCACGGAACAGCACACCCTGATGCCTCGTCGGCAAAAAGCCGCTGCCCCACAGATGCGAGCCGAGCGGTTGCCCGCCCTTGCCCTTGGTGATCAGCACCGTGAACGATGGCAGATTCGCATTCTCCGCGCCCAGTCCATAGCTCAGCCATGAGCCGAAACTAGGCCGCCCAGCGATCTGCGATCCGGTTTGGAAAAACGTCACGCCCGGGCCGTGATTGATCGACTCCGTGAACATCGACCGCGCCACGCAGATGTCATCCGCGATGCTCGCCGTGTGCGGCAGCAGCTCGCTGAACCAACCGCCTGCCTGCCCATGCTGCGTGAACTTGAACGGCGATCCCACCATCGGGATCGACGACTGATTCCCCGACATCCCCGTCAGCCGCTGCGTGCCACGCACCGAATCAGGAAGCTGCTCGCCGTTGCGCTTGTTGAGCAGCGGCTTGTGATCAAACAGATCCAAATGCGATGGTCCGCCCGACATGAACAGATAGATGATGCGCTTCGCCTTCGCGAAATGATGGGTGCCGCCCATCACGCCATGATCCGCAGGTGTTGCTCCCTGTGCGAGCATCTCCGACAAGGCGATGCCGCCCAAGCCCATGCCGAAGCGGTTAAGGAAGGAACGGCGGTCAAACATGGCAGTTGAGGTGTTCATGAAGATCGAGTGATTAACGTTTAACGATGCAAGCATCATGGTTCAGCAACGCCTGAGCCAGCACGGCTGCTGCAGCGGCTTCGGGAAGTGGAATGGTAGCGTCGTGCTTTGCATTCCCTGTTTTGAGCAGTTCCTCCGCTTCCTTGGGCACAGCTTTGAAGTGCGCGAGCTGCTCCTGATAAAGCTGGGTGCAGATTTGCATCTCCTTCGCATCGGGCTTGCGGCTCAGGCAGCGCAGAAAGCCGATTTCGATCATTTTGCTGACATCGCCCTTCGCTTCGAGATGCAGTTTCTCGCCGAGCACACGCGCGGCTTCCACATACTGCACGCCGTTGAGCAGGATCAGCGCTTGGAGCGGTGAGTCGGTGCGTTCGCGTTTCGAAATGCACACAGCACGTCTCGGTGCGTCGAATGCCACCATCGCAGGCGGTGGGCTGGTGCGGCGCCAGTT
>JBDNIB010000094.1:0-3265 GCA_041688535.1 Prosthecobacter sp. | reverse complement strand
TCGATATACCAATCGACATCGACAACGCCGGGCGTGGTCTTGAAAATGTTCTTCACCGCATCGGCGAGTTTCAAACGCGCCTCTTCATTCGGCCCATAGATCTCGGCGACGAGTGTTTGCAGCACCGGCGGTCCGGGTGGCACCTCGGCGATGGCGACGCGCGCACCGTATCGTTCGGCGATGGCCGTGACGGCAGGCCGCACACGTTTGGCAATGTCGTGGCTCTGCGCTTTGCGCTCGTGTTTGCCGACGAGGTTCACCTGGATGTCCGCCACGTTCGCGCCGCGACGCATGAAGTAGTGCCGCACGAGGCCGTTGAAGTTGTAGGGCGATGCGACGCCGGCATAGACTTGGTAATCGGTGACTTCCGGCTCCGTGCGGATGATAGCGGCCATCTCGCGAGCCACAGCGGCTGTTTGCTCCAATGACGATCCCTCAGGCATGTTCAAGATGACCTGAAACTCGCTCTTGTTGTCGAACGGCAGCATTTTCACCTTTACCCAGCTCAGGCCTACTGTGGCCATGGATGCGAGCAGCAGCACGGTGATGCCGATGAGGAACATCCAGCGCCAACCTGTCTTGTGAATCAGCGGGCTCATCATGCGGCGGTAGAGTTTCGTGAAGAAGTCCTCCGCATGCTCGGACGCGAGATGCTTGTGGCCATCTTCAACTGCAACGCCTTCGGTCAGCTTCGAATACTTGCCGCCCCAGCGCAGAATGCGGATCGAAGCCCATGGTGTGACGATGAAAGCGATCAGCAGCGACCAAAACATCGCTGCGCTCGCACCGATCGGAATCGGACGCATGTAAGGTCCCATCAGGCCACCAACGAAGGCCATCGGCAGCACGGCTGCGATCACGGCAAAGGTCGCGAGGATGGTAGGATTGCCGACTTCGCCCACGGCTTCGACAGCAATCCTCGACCAGTTCCGACCCTTGTTCTGCGGCAGATGGAAGTGTCGCACGATGTTCTCGACCACGACGATCGCGTCATCCACGAGGATACCGATGCTGAAGATGAGGGCGAAGAGCGTGATGCGGTTCAGCGTGAAGCCGTAGAGGTAAAAGATAAGCAGCGTGAGCGCCAGCGTGGCCGGAATGGCCACGGCGACGATGCCGCTCTCGCGCCAGCCAAGCGTGAGCCAGATCAGGATCGCCACGCTGAACACGGCGATGCCCATGTGAAGCAGCAGCTCGTTCGATTTCTCCGCCGCAGTCTCGCCGTAGTTGCGCGTGACGCTCACGGTAACATCAGCGGGAATGATCGAGCCTTTGAGCAGGTCCACCTTGCGGATCACTTCGTCAGCCACCGAGATCGCGTTCGCACCGGGACGTTTGGCGATGCTGAGCGTGACGGCAGGTTCTTCGCCGGTCTTGGATCCGTAGAGGACGTACTGCGTGACTTCCTCACCCGTATCGGCGATCTCTGCGACTTCGCGCAGATACACGGGGCGTCCGCTGAACACGCCGATCACGACAGCACCGACTTCATGCGCCGTTTTCAAGAAACCGCCGGTTTCGATGAGCACTTCGTTGTTTCCCGTCGTGAGTCCGCCAGCACGGAATTGCCGGTTCGCCTGCTGTAGCATTGGCACAAGGCCTGCGGGACTCAGATTGCGGCTGGCTAGCTTCACCGGATCAAGCAGGACGCGAACTTCACGCCGCGAACCGCCGATCAACGTCGTCTCGGCTACGAGCGGCACTTGTTTGACCGATTCCTCAACTTGCGCTGCCAGACGCCTCAGCGTGAGATGATCGTAGCGTTCGCTGTGCAGCGTGAGCGCGAGGATCGGCACGTCGTCGATGCTCTTGAGTTTGACGAGCGGTGGGGTGACGCCCATCGGGATGCGGTCGTAGTTTGAACGCAGTTTTTCCGTGAGTTTCACGAGACTGCGCTCTGGGTCTTCGCCCACCTTGAATCGCACGATGACGAGGCTCTCGCTGTCGCGCGAGGTACTGTAGATGTATTCCACGCCGGAAAGCTCCCACAGCAACTTCTCCATCGGTCGTGTGGCGCGTTCTTCGATCTCCTTCGCCGTCGAGCCAGGCATGGAAACCATGACATCCACCATTGGCACCTTGATCTGCGGCTCTTCTTCCCGAGGGAGCAGCACGATGGCCGCCGCGCCCAGCAAGACGGACGCGATGACGACGAGCGGTGTCAGCTTCGAATCAATGAAGGCCGCTGCGATGCGTCCCGCGATGCCGAGATGGCTGGAGGAGGTGTCGCTCATGGTTGCATCGTCACGGGTTGGCCATCGGCGAGTTTTGCCACCTCGCTGATCACGACCTGTTCACCTTCTTCGAGACCAGAGAGCACTTCAATGCTGCCATTGAGCGCCTTGCCTGTTTTTACCAAACGCAGGTGAGCATGATTGTCTTTGACGACGTAGATCAGTTCCATCTGCCCGCGCTTGATCACACTGCCCTTGGGAACCATCAGCAGTTCCACTTCCGCTACCGGCACCGACACGCGACCAAACTGCCCGGTGCGCAACCCGTCCGCCTGCGGCAAATCGAGCTTCACCTGAAACGTGCGGCTGACGGGATCAGCAACAGGTGCGATTTCGCTCACGGTGGCTTCGAGCGGCTTCGCGGCAGACGCGCTCTTCACCTGCATCTTCGCGCCCATCGTGATGCGATCCAGAATCGCCTCCGGCAAATCGGCTTCAAAACGCAGCGCGGTAGGCGCTTCGATTTCGAGCAGTGGCTTGCCCGGCATCGCGAGATCGCCCACGTCGGCGAGTTTGCGCGTGATCACGCCATCGAAGGGCGCGGTGACACGAGCGTAACCCAGCATCGTTTCAGCTTCGCTCACGCCCGCAGTCGCCACTTTGACGCGGGCATCCGTGGCATCAAATTCCTGCCGCGTGGTCGCATTGCTGGCGATGAGCAGCTTCTGCCGCGCAAAGTCGCGCTGCGCTTGATCGAGCATCGCCTTCGCCTGATCAACCTTGGCCTGAATCTCCTGATTTTCGAGCCGGGCGAGCAGATCGCCCGCTTTCACCATCGCACCCGGTGTGGCGGTGTATTCCAACACGCGACCACTGATTTTCGCCTCGACCATCGCGCGTAGTTTGGAGCGCACCGTGCCCACGACCTCCTCGACTGCGACATGCGGCTGCAGCTTAGGCACTCGGCCAAATTTAATTCGTCAATTAAATTGATATAGTTCGAGTGCTGCGATTGCCTTTGCAGGTTCGATACGCACGAACCACTTGGCAAGGTCTTGGAGGCGGTCCAGAGCCTGCTCAATGATGCGCAT
>JBDNIB010000796.1:0-3930 GCA_041688535.1 Prosthecobacter sp. | reverse complement strand
GCGACGGGCGAGGCCCGCAAGGTCCGCAAGACGGCGGCGGAGATCCATTACCGCGGTGGCAAGGAGCAGCAGAAGGCGCTTGACCACTTTGGCATCAAGCGGCCACTGCGTCACCTGCTTTTTCCAGGCACGGTGCAGAACGCGCTTTCGGTCAACTGGTTCGGCAAGACGGGACCCGAGCACAGCGGACTCTACAAACTGCGCATCCAGGCCAGTGGCAGTCGTCCGCCCGGCGGTCAGTCGGCGCACCTGAGCATCGGCAAGCGAACTGGTGAGGAAACGGTAGATGGTCTTATCGAGTTCGACATCACGGCAGCGGAGGACAGCCCGCAGGTTTATGAGGCCGAACTGTTTCTTGAGATGCCAGCGTCGCTGGACTTCTGCGTGGTGTCCACCGATGTGGTGGACCGCCGACAAGGCGCGGCCTTCCGTAGTGCGCTTGCCAGCGGGGGCGGGTATATTTTCACGCACAGTAGCGAGACACTGCTCTTGAATCCGAATGCGCCGCAGATGTTCGATGACAAAGGGAACGGCATCTTTTCCACGGTGCTCCTTGATTGGGTCGAATGGGAAGGCCCGCTGGTGACGGAGGCGGAGAAATCACGCCGCAGTGGCCTGGTGCCGCCCGATGACGCGACTCCCGAGGTGGTCGCGGAGCATCTGCATCGCTTCGCCGAACGTGCCTGGCGGCGGCCCGTGAAAAAGGAGGAGCTGGAGCAGTATTTGCAGTCCTACCGCTCTGAGCGCGAGGCAGGCGAGAAGTTGGCCGATGCCTATCGCGTAGCGATGCAGGGCGTGCTGACCTCGCGACACTTCATCTACCTCGTCGAGGGCGAGCCGACGGCCCGCGAGCGACTCACCGACACGGAACTCGCCTCGCGGCTCTCGTATTTTCTCTGGAGTTCGATGCCTGACGGCGGCCTCATCGCCGCAGCCAAAAACGGTGCTCTGAGCAGCGATGCGCTCTCGAAAGAGGTGGACCGCATGTTGGCCGATCAAAAGACCAGCCGCTTCATCGGCGACTTCGTGCGCCAGTGGCTGCAACTGCATCGCGTGGGCATGTTCCCGCCGGACAAAAAGCTCTACCCGACTTACGACGCGTGGCTGGAGACGAGCATGCAGACGGAGGTCATCGAGTTTTTCCGCGAGATGTTCGCGAAGGACCTGCCCGTGGATGCTTTCATTGACTCCGATTGGACCATGGCCAATGCACGGCTCTGCGACTTCTACAAGCTGCCGGAGCCAAAAGCGGGCGGCTTTCAGCGTGTCTCGCTCAAACCCGAGGATCATCGCGGCGGCCTGCTGACGATGGGTGCCGTGCTCGGCCTGACTTCCGATGGAACGCGCCATCGCCCCGTGCATCGCGGCGTCTGGCTCAGCGAAACCATCCTCGGCAAAACGCCACCGCCACCGCCCGCGAACGTGCCCGCCATCGAGCCGAATCCTCCAACCAGTCCCAAAGCCACTCTCCGCGATAAACTGGAAGCCCACCGCAATGACGCCAACTGCGCCGCCTGCCACGCGAAGATCGACCCCCTCGGCCTCGCCTGGGACAACTACGACGCCATCGGCCAATGGCGCACTCGTGAGAAGGTCGCTGCGGGAGTCGGTGAGGACCCCTTGATCAATTCCAGCGGCAACATGTCCGATGGTCGCCCCTTCAAAAATGCCACCGACTTCAAACGCCTACTGCTGGCAGACCGCGACAAGGTCGCAAACGCGTTCATTGCGCACCTCTGCACCTATGCTTTGCGCCGCGTGCTCACCATTGATGACAAAGAAGACCTCAAAGCTATCCAGGCCGAAGCGAAGAAGCACGACTACCGCATTAGAGACATCGTCCGCGCCGTCGCTATCTCCGAACTGATGAGAAAACGATAAGCATTTCAAAACACCAACACTCCATCCTATGAGCAACTACCTATCCCAATCCTGGCTACTCAGCCGTCGCCACGCCCTCCGAGCGCTCGGCAGTTTCGTCTCACTACCGCTGCTCGAATGCATGGTCCCGCTGCGAGCAGCGGAGCAAGCCACCGCCACGCCAAAGCGCAGTGCCTTCATCTACCTCGCCAACGGTGTGCATTCGCTGAACTACCAGATCACCACGCCGGGGAAGGATTACCAGTTTTCGCGATCTCTGAAGCCTCTGGAGAAGCATCGCCAGGTCATCACGCCGATTAGCGGACTGCATCACCCTGGCGCACTTTCGCACCACCACAACTGCATCTCCGTCTGGCTCACCGGCGGCAAGCTCGGCCCTTCGGATCGCAACACGATCTCCGTGGACCAAAAGATGGCGGAGATCACCGCGCAGCAGACTCGCATTTCCTCGATGGAAGTCGCCATCACGCAGGATTCCCTCGCCTGGACAGCGGATGGCGTGCGGTTGCCCGCGATGCGTCGTTGCAGTGAGATCTTTGCGTCCATGTTTGAAGAGCCGAAAGGTGGTAAAACGGCCCAGCGCCGTGCCTTGCGCCGCAAAGGCAGCGTGCTCGATGCCAACCTCGCCGAAGTGCGTCGTCTGGACAAAACCATGGGCACCGAGGACAAAGGCCGCATGGAGCAATACCTCACCTCCGTCCGCGAGGCGGAGATCCGCACACGGCGGGCCGATGCCTGGCTCGATACACCGCTGCCCGCCGTCTCCGACGCCGACCGCAAGCGCACCAATCGCGACATCGCCGCCACCATGGCGGGCGATTACTTCCGCACCGTCTATGACCTCATGGTGCTCGCCTTTCAGACGGATGTGACCCGCGTAGCCACCTTCAGCCTCGGTGGCGAGGGCGATGCCATTTCCATTCCCGAGATCGGCATCACCGAGTCACGCCACCAGCTCAGCCACCACGGCGGCGATGCGGGTTACATCGAAAAGCTTACCAACTACGACACCTTCGCCATCGAGCAATTCAGCTACTTCCTCACGCGGCTCGCAGAGACGAAGGACCTCAGCGGCAAGCCGCTGCTCGGCTCCACGATGGCGCTTTTCGGCAGCGGCATGTCCTACGGCCACAGCCACGGCAATGCCAATCTCCCGCTCGTGCTCGCCGGCGGCTCCGACCTCGGCCTGAAGCACGGCAGCCACCTCGACCTCAACAAAGCGTCCGCAGCCTTCCAGGGCTACGCACTCGGAGCGGATGGCGCACTCACGACCGCGCATTACCAGCTCTGCAGCCGCCCCGCCAACACCGACGCCCACATGAGCAATCTCCTCCTCCTCATGGCCCAGCGCATGGGTGTGCAGATCGACCAGTTTGGCGACAGCAACAAGATCATCGCGATATAATGAAGTTCTTGGTTCTTGGTTCGTCGTTTGAGGTGCTTGGTTCGGTTGTAGTTGTTGGTGCTGGTTTGTTCTTTCCTCGGTCATGCGACCGTCTTCAGCGAACAACCAGGAACCAGGAACCAGGAACCAGGAACCAGGAACCAGGAACCAGGAACCAGGAACCAGGAACCAAGAACCAGGAACCGAAGTCTTTCGTCCCGAATCTGTGAAAAGTATCGCTCCACACTGTGTTTCTATATGCACACTCAAACGCAGATATAGAAAATGCCACGCCAAGCCACATCTCGCCGCAAAACGACCTCCCCCGTCCAAGACTCCGGGTTCAGCACTCCCAGTCTTGATCGGGCGCTGGCAGTGCTGCGCTGCCTTGGCGGCGCTGCTGGAGGATTCACTTTGTCCGAGATCGCTGAACGCCTGGGCTTGTCGGTGAACTTTGTTTACCGTGTCACGCAGTCGCTGGTGGCGCATGGGTATGTCGTGCGGGATGCGGAGAAGCGTTTCAGCATCGGTGCTCAGATGCTGGCATTGTGCCAGCCGGTGATGGGTGATGTGCCGCTCGCGGAGGCGGCGCTGCCGGCCATGCGCTGGCTCAGCGAGCAGACGGGCGAGGCAGCGCACCTGGGCATGATCAGCGGCAGCGAGGG
>JBDNIB010000795.1:0-4924 GCA_041688535.1 Prosthecobacter sp. | reverse complement strand
CCGCACCGGCCGGCGCGGGGACGGCCAGCGTGATGTTTCTGCCCAACCGGTCGGCCATCCAGCCGCCGATCCCGGCCGCCGCGAAACCGCCGAGCGAATACGCGGCGATGGGATAGCCCGCCTGCGCGGCGCTGTTGCCATTCCGGGTGATGAACAGCGCCAGGAACGGCACGACGAAGACGCCGAACCGATTGACGAAAGTGGCACCTACGAGAACCCAGAAGGGTCTGGGCAGGAGGTGCAGTTGAGAAAGCAGAGACATGGTTGGGAAACGAAAAAGGATGCATGGGGAAGGGTTGGAATGAGCAGGAACGCAAAACGGGCCGACTCGAAGTGAGCCGGCCCGTTGAAGGCTTTGAAAGGTTGCTGTGTTCGTTCAGATTACAGACCCTTGCTCACAATGTATTTCACGAGATCGACGACGCGGTTGGAGTAGCCCCACTCGTTGTCGTACCAGCTCACGAGCTTGAAGAATTTGCTATTCAGCTCAAGGCCGGAGCCGGCGTCGAAGATGGAGCTGTGCTGGTCGTGGATGAAATCGGTGCTCACCACTTCGTCGGCGGTCCAGTTCAGGATGCCCTTGAGGTAGGTCTCGCTGGCTTTCTTCATGGCGGCGCTGATTTCCGCGTAGCTGGTTTCCTTCTCCGTCTTCACGGTGAGATCCACCACGGACACGGTCGGCGTCGGCACGCGGAAGGACATGCCGGTGAGCTTGCCCTTCACTTCTGGAATGGCGAGGCCAACGGCCTTGGCGGCACCGGTGCCGGAAGGAATGATGTTAATGGCAGCGCTGCGGCCACCTTTCCAATCCTTGGCGCTCGGGCCATCCACCGTCTTCTGCGTGGCGGTGTAGGAGTGGATCGTGGTCATGAGGCCTTCGGCGACGCCGAACCCTTCTTTCAGCAGCACATGCACGACCGGCGCGAGGCAGTTCGTGGTGCAGCTTGCATTGGAAACGACGTGGTGATTGGCGGGGTCATACTTCTCATGGTTCACGCCCATGACGATGGTGATGTCCTCATCCTTGCCGGGGGCGGAAATGATGACCTTCTTCGCGCCAGCGTCGATGTGACCCTGGGCCTTGCTGCGCTCGGTGAAGAGACCGGTGGACTCGATGACGATGTCCACGCCAAGCTCTTTCCAAGGGAGCGCTGAAGGACCTGCGCGAACGGCGAGACATTTGATCTCATGGCCATCGACCACCAAGATATCGTCTGCGGCCAAGTCAGGGCTGCTCTTTTTAGAAGAAACGTTCTCACGGGCCTTGCCCTGCGTGGAGTCGTATTTGACGAGGTAAGCGAGGTTGTCCGCAGGCACGAGGTCGTTCACGGCGACGACTTCAATTTCCTTGCCCAGGAGACCCTGGTCACAGATTGCGCGAAAGACAAGGCGACCGATGCGCCCGAAACCATTGATGCCGATTTTGACCATGTTTTTTTGAGGTGTTTGGATTTTTTGAGGGCCGCAGGATTACCGCCGGGGGGGGGAGGTGTCAACCCCGTTGGCAGCAGGAACCGGGCCGGAGAATGCTGGTGTTTATACCAGTGACAAGGTTAGCATGGCGGCATGAATCCAATTTCATGCCATTCGGTGCTGTTCCCTGCCCTTCTCAGTCTCCTGAGCGTCACGCTAGGACTGCCTGCTGCCGAGACAAATCACGGCAACGTGCAGGTGACCGCGCGCGTTTGGGAGTTTGATTCCAAGCTCGCGCTGCAAGAGATCGAGCCGATAGCCAAATTGATTCCGGCGAAGACTCCCACTTTTGCCACTGACCCGCCGGACCCGCAAATACTCCTGCCAGGCATGCGGACTTATTCCATCCAAGCCTCCCATGCAGAAGCGATGAAGGCTTTCCATGCTCTTGAAGAGGATTTCGGAGCCAAGGATCATCCTGAAGTTTCCAGGATTGGTGCCTATCGGTCACGAGATGTCTTTCATTATCCCTTTCGGTACAGAAAAGCTCGAAATGCGCGTGCTGACGGCTTTGAAATGCCGTCTGCCCGACGAGGTCAGCCTGCTGGTCTCCTTAACAGACGCCGCTCGCTCGGTAAATCCCATTCTGAAGATTCCTTCATCGGCCTATTCGCGGGAAGATGCCTCCTCCATTCTCTGTCGCACTGAGACCAACGGCAGCCTGCTTCACCACACCCTGATCCTGCTGGAAGAATCCCACTACGGCATTGCCGGGCAAGACCCCGTGACACGCACCCGCAACAAACTGCAGCGATGGATTCTTCCTGAGACGCATCTGGAGCCCATGACCACATTGCAATACATCGAATGGCTGGCGCAGAAAAGTCGCGAACTGGACAAACGATCAGACGGCTCTCCGGGATCAGGCATCAATCTGGTCTGGCTTTTGGAGCCGCTCACCAATGTCCAAAACCCAGACCTGCAAAGAGCATCTCGCATCTTCGCTGGCCCAACAACCATGCGCGATGTTTTTTTCCGCTCTCACTATCTTGGCGCAAATCTGGCGATTGAACCGCATGCCCTCGTCTTCCACATGGAAGCAAGTCATACTGAATGCGATCCAGGCGAATTTAGAAGCCGCCGATTCCGGGTGAAACCGCAGATTTTGAAACGCTTTCAAGAAGATGCAGCCATCAACGCAGCCGCCAAATCATCCAACGTACCCATCTACGAACAAGGAGGATTCACGCTGGATCGTGAGCACCTCATCCTCACTTGCAGACAGATGCCCAGCCATTTCATTCTCGCTGAAAAATGGCTGCGCGATCAAAAACTGCTGGATGAAACACCCCTGTCAGCACCCAGGCTGCCAGCAGCACTCGCCAAAGCCGAGAAAATCATTCTGCCACAGCTTGACCTGCGAAGAGCAAGCCTAGCCGAGGCCGTGAAAGCCATTCAGCAAGCGGCGGCCTCAGCCGATCCACCCGTTAAGAATCTTAAAATCACCATTGAGCCAAGCGAACTTGAAGAAACCTGCATCACCCTGTTTACGCGGGCTATTCCCGCATCTGAAGCGCTCAGGTATTGCGCTGAATTGAGTTATCGCCGTGTCGTCGCCGACGATTCCATCATTATTTTGAGGTCGATGACGAACTCAAAGCTAGAGCCGTGATCTGTGGCTCAAGCGTATATTCCAACTCCCACTTGGTAAAACATGTCGGTTCATCAGAGCAATTCCGAGCGGAGTTGTGCTGTATCACTGGCCGTTGCCAGACAGATGATCACACGATCATCTTTTCGGCGAGGTGATGACTCTCCTTTACTCCGCCCGAGCCGTCTTCACCTGCTCCATAACCCACGCGGTATCCTCGGCGCTCAGGGGCGGTGCTGGGATGTGTTTAAACTCCTCGTTCCAGTAACCGCCCATGCGGTAGCAGCGGTTAACGAGCTGCTGAAGGGGCAGGACGGCGTCCTGATCCTCCGGGCGCAGGGGAATGCGGATGTTCGGCAGCGCGGCGCGCAGCGGGGTCTGGTAGTACTCCTTGCGGGCGGCATTGGCGGCGCGGGTGACACAGGTGATGTAGGGCGCGTTTTGATCTTTCAGCATCATCTTAGAGGCGGCCACGACATGGTAGCCACCGCGCAGCAGGTCGATCTCGACCACACTCACCCCGCCGGCGATGCAGCTCTCGCGTTTGGCGGTGTATTGGTTCCGCCCCGTGTCTTTGTTCGTGGGACTGAGCACTTCAATGACGGTGATCACGCGCCCGTGCGGATCCACGATGTCGATCCAACGCTCCGTGTACTCATCCATGATGCAATAGAGCGGTACCGTGGCGATCACGCCCGCTGGTGTATCCGCCTGCGGCTGCCACTTTGGCGCGATGCCGTGTTTCCATGAATCCACAGTGGCGACATCTGCGTGCACACTTTTTTCATCGTCATCGTTCGCCGCCAGGGTCACATGCTCCTCGGAGCGTGCCTTGAGGCCCGGCGGGAGCTGCTCGGCGATGTGGTCACGGATGTAGCCGATCAACGCCGTATGCACGTCCGGCCAGAAGCCCTCCAAAAAGGGATTCATGCCGGGAAAGGGATTCTCCTTGATCATGCAGCGAAATTACCCGCTTCACGCCATCATGCAATGCGCCTTCCCCGCAGAACCGCCCAGACACACTACATTTGTAGTTGCCGACTCACGACAAATGTAGTGAAATGAATTTAATTCCAATTAAATCATGCCTGCCGCACCCGACATCGCCGAATCCGAATGGTCCGTCATGGAGGCTCTCTGGGAGTCCTCTCCGCAGACCGCCTCTGAAGTCGCCAAAACGCTCAAGCCCACGATGAACTGGGCCGAAAACACCGTCCGCACGCTGCTCATGCGTCTCGTTGAAAAAGGCGCGCTCAAAACCGCCGAAAACGCCAGCGGCACCCGCACCTTCCTCCCCGCTGTGAAGCGCGAGGCCTGCGTGCGCGCCGAGGGCGAGTCCTTCATGCAGCGCATGTTCGGCGGCGCGGCGAAGCCCTTGCTCGTCCACTTCGCTCAAAACAGCAAGCTCACCGCCGAGGAGGTGAAGGAACTCAAAAAGCTCCTCGACCAGTCCCTCAACTCGTAATCCGCCATGAACACGCTCACCCAACTCTTTGACTGGCTGCTCGCCGCCAGCCTCCGTGCGTCGTTGCTTACCCTCGCGGTGCTGCTCATTCAGACGGCATTGCGTCAACATCTCAGCGCCCGCATGCGCTACGCACTGTGGCTGCCGGTGCTCGTCGTCCTGCTCATGCCCGTACTGCCGCAGGGCCGCTGGAGCATCGAATATGCCTTCCACTCACCTCCGCAGTCGGTTCAGGTCACACCGAAAGCTGCCGCTCAAACGCTGGCACCAGCACCGGTTGTTTTCAATACAGCACCCGCCATGCCTGCACCCATCAACTGGCAGCGCATCCGCCTCATCACCTGGATCACCGTGCCGCAGGCATTCTCATCTTTGGCAGCATCTCATTCATGCTT
>JBDNIB010000794.1:0-3135 GCA_041688535.1 Prosthecobacter sp. | reverse complement strand
GCTCGCCCGCGCCCTCAATCCAGAGGCGCTTGCCGCGCCGCGTGTCCTCCAGCACGCCAGAGGCATCCTGCGCTTCGGACAAAGAGAGCGGCACCATGAGCGAACGGAGAGCATGCTGGCCACCGGTGATGCGAACGGTTGATTCCGAATCTGGCAGCCCGGAGGTCACGACTGGATGACCTTGCGTCTTGGTTCCCGAAGAAACACGCAGCACCATGATCTCAGCCAGTTTGTCGAAGCCTGGAATGCCGATCCGTCCCGTGTAGTCGGTGGGCAGCCGCCCCGTGCCGCCCATGACGATGGCATAGCAGGAGCGCGAGCGGCTTGCTTCGACCTGGCGGCGAGTTTCCTGCATGAGCAGCGGCAAAACGCGGCTGCCACGAGCCGTTGGGGCGACTTTGAGATCACAGAGGTAATGCACGAGCTGACGCATGGGCTTGGCTCCGCAGTGGTCGATCCAGCGTTCCACACGCGCGAGTGTACCCTGCACTTCGTCGTCGCGCTCGACGACCAGCACGCTGGCATTCCCCATCGCTTGGAAGAAGGGCAGATAGTCGCGACCATGGGAAATGCGAAAACGCTGCGTGGTTCCGAGCGGATACTGAAACTGTTGCTCGAAGCGTTCCAGCGCTTCGCCCAGCCATGCGGGCGGCGGTTCCTGCAAATGATGGAGCTTCAGAGGCATGCGCCGAGGTGGATGTGAGGATAGAAGAAGCTCCGGTCGCGTGATTCCATCTCCGCCGCGAGTCGTGTGTCCCAGCGCATCGCGTTCCCGAGAGCGGGGATGTCGAGGCTGGAGTTCAACTGCCGAATGATCACGCGTCCACCGGGCCGCAGTGTGCGCCGGGTCGCTGCCAGCGTGATGCGGGCGTCGTCATCACTGAGCCAGTCGAGGATGTTCGAGAGATGCACGAGGTGAACGCTCGCTGCCGGCATGCCGTTGAGCACGTCCACCATGCGTCCGTGATGCCACAGCACTTCCGCGCGCAGAGGTGCGCTGCTTTGCAGCCAGTCGTATCGCTGTCCGGGTAGAAAACGTCCGTGGAACATCTGCGCGAGAAAGGGATTCGCATCCGCATCCTCGCGTTTCAGGGCGATGCGGGTGCGCGTGGCAAAGTGTTCGTGAAAGGGGCGCGCGGGATTCTGCGTGGCCTCCTGACCGAAAAGCATGACGAGATTCGCCAGCGACATGACTTGTTCGAGAGCCGTCTCGATTCGGCGCTCAGCCACCCACGCATCGTCTTTGCTCAGCACCCGGCGCAACTCGGCGAAACAGCGTTCGTATCGACCTGCGTGATCCGCACCGTACCTCGCGACAGCTTCGGGCGGGCCAAAGACATCGTCAGGTAAATCCAGCCCATCCAGCACACGGCGCATCTCCAGCAGGCGCATCTCAGTCGGTTGCTCCGCGTGGCCGAGCAGGAGGCAAGATCGATCTGGTGAGAAACGCGGCGCGAGATGGCACTTCAGCCGCGCGAGGGCTAGTTGCGCTGAGTTCATGTCCACGGCATGCACGCATCGCAAGGGAAGCCGCGCCAGCTCCACCAGCGTTTCGCCACCGGAGGCGATCATCACGACCGTGGCATCCGCAGGCAGCGTGCGGGCGATCTCGACATCCAGGCGCGGATCTTCACGCACCTGTGCAAAAGCGAGCGGAAGGCGCGCAGCCTCATGCGCCCATGAATCAACGTGGTTTCGGTTCAAAACGGGCATGAAGAAGGGTGAGGATGATGAAGAGAATCGTGCTGGCGATCAAATCGACAGCGTAGTGCAGACGCAGGCCGAGTGTGGCCGCCAACATCAGTGTGGAAGGCACGAGCATCAGCCAAAAACGCCAGCGGTGTGTCCGCCAATCCCAAGCGAGCAGTGTGGCGGTGATGAGTACATGCAGACTCGGAAAGGCATCATAGCGTGAGGCTAGGGCAGCGTTGACCGCCTCGTTCGCATGCACCAGAAAGCCGCCGGAGATCGGCTGCGCGAAGAGTTCGGGGAACGCGGTCGCGGGCGGTGCCGCCGGAAAGAGAATGTAGCCCGCGAAACCGACTCCGAATGCGGTGAACAGACGCACACTGAGGCCAGCGCGCAGACGATCATCGCGGAGGCACAGCGCTTCGATCAAAACCCAGTGCAGATACACATGATAGCTCATGTAACCCAGCGCCAGCAGCTCGTTCACCCATGATGTCATGTGCGTTTGCAGGGCGATGGCGGGCGACTTTCTAAACAGCGCCGCATCACCGGCGAGCAGTGTTTCATGCCGCAGCGGCACATGCATCCATTCCACCAGCACCGTGGAGCCGGAATACAGCGCCCATGTCGCGAGATAGGCGGCCAGCAGACGCCATCGGCTGCCGCAGGAGCTACGAAAAAGCAGCCACGCATAGCAGGCGGTGAGCAGACCGACCGCGAGTGGCACAGCCACCATCTCGGCCCGCAGCATCAATCCGCCGCACAGCGTCACTCCCAGTCCGAGATACACCTGCTCATGGATTTGAATCCGTTGCTCCATGCAGCTCAAGAGTGTGATTTTGACCACCACGCTCTTCCGAGCGGGCTGCGGCGGATGCTGTCCCGCAGGAACTCGCGGACAAATGAAGCGTAAGTTGGAATGAATGGCGCGCCCGCCTGCTGCAAGGCTGGACGCAGCGCCTCGTGCATCTGCGGCAGGTGATGCCACGGCACGCCGGGATACAAGTGATGCTCCAGATGGTAGTTCTCATTGCACATGAAGAAGCGCACCAGCGGCGTGGTGAGGATGGTGCGTGTGCCGCGCACTTCATCACTCGCGTGCTCCAGCAACGTGTGCTGGCTCATCCCGCGGATGTTCACCATCGTGTTGATGAAGACCATCGGGATCAGCCAGCCATGCAGCAGCCAGAGCGGCGGCACCCAGAGGATGCAGGCGCACACCAGCAGCGCCGTCAGTGCCATTTCTACGAGAATGCCCGCCCGTTCCATCCAGTCACCATGCTTCAGCCCCAGCAGCGGAATTCCCGTGATGTAAATGGGATAGCCGATGAGCAGGCGCAGCCAGTTCATGGTGAAAATAAGCCAGGTCCACTGCGTGTAGGCCGCGTAGTGGTCAGGATCACCCTCGCCGCCCAGGTCCGCATGATGGCGCAGGTGCAGCACACG
>JBDNIB010000793.1:0-3034 GCA_041688535.1 Prosthecobacter sp. | reverse complement strand
TTTCCACTGCTTATCCTCCCTTCGGAACGATCTGCGGGATGGCTTCGCATTTGGCAGGAGCCGCTATCGCGGCCTTGGCAGTCCAATATTACACCTCACCCGCCGCCAGATTCCCTCCGCTCCGCTCTGGGCATTCTAGGGTCAATTTTGCTCCTCCGGAAAATGATCTGTCATGGCAGCAAGCGGCTAGTGAATTCACTGCGCCAAGGCCTTCACTTCACACTTCACGGGTTCATTCTTGAGGGTCTCCATGCTTTTCTCTGTAACATGCGGCTTTAGCCGCAGCGGAGTGTGCCCCCTCGACGCGCCGTGTCGGCCTTCTATTCGGTTCTTCTCCATCGGCCCGCGGTTTTGATTACGCAGCACTCCGTCCGTGAGGTGTGGCTTCGCATGGGGTAGAGCCGCTAGCGCGGCGAGGTCATTCCCGTAGCCTTCCTTCACGCGGTCGGTCGTCCTTCCGCGCTTGGCCCCTGGTGGTAGTTTCTTTCTTTTTCATGTTCTGGTATACTACAAGGGTCTTCGACGCGATCTACAACGTATTCATACTTGGCACACACAAAGCGCACATGGCGACGCCGGACCGTCCACCTGATTGAATCGTGTTTTGATCCCGGCGTACCATTGATCTAACACAGTGGTGTTGCTGGCCGAGTCGGTCTTTCCTGCGGGTAGTTTTTCTTTCGACCATGCTCTCGTCATGCGTGACCTCCGTCATCAGCGGCATGGTGAGCCTGAAATGCTCATCGTTCGTAAATCACCGTTCTTGCGCCCTTCTCGGGATCGTTGACGAGCACGGCTACCCGTTTGAGTGTGGAGGAATCGATGCCGGTGTGGCTGAGGTAGTCGAATTTCCCGCGCAAATCGGTGTAGCCGTCTTTGTGAAATGCCACTTCGCCGTTACGGTTTTCGGCGTAAACCTTGACATAAGTGCGCACCAGCGGCTTCGCAGTGGACGAATCCACCACTTGAATCGTCCGCTCCAAAGGCATCTGGCGGATTTCCAAAGCGCGTGAATCCAGAATTTTCAGCAATTTCCGGCTTCCTGATTTTGCGGAAATGAGCACGTTGCCCTTTCGTAAACCTTCCGGCAATTCGACGATCGTTTCGCTCTGGTCTTTGGCCAGCGTCACTTCAAGCGTCTCGTTGGCCCGGATCGCAGGGAGGCCGTTGCCGTCGCCACTCAGGAAAGGGTCCTTGGAAAACAACACTTCGAGATCCACACTGAAGAGCTGCAAAGAGGCACTTTCGAGCGCCCGATGTTCAATCACCAGCTTTCCGTCTGCCGCCAGCTTAAGGGCCAACTCCGGCGCGGCGGACTCGGTTGCAGGTTTTGCATTTTCAATCGGCTGGGCCAGGTCCTCGATTTCCGCCGCCTGATCGATTACCGCTTGAAAACGCTCCCGCCACAATCCGGGCGGCAGCGAGGGCAGGATTTTCGCTGCGATCGCCTGTGCATCTGTCGGCCTCTCGCGATAGAAAAGCGCGACTGTTTGCAAATAATCGTAGTTCATTCGGCTCCGCAGCTGCTCCGGCTCAATCTGGTCAAAGCGCACGAGCGCCTCTTCGATCCGATCTTGTAGAAACAGAAATGCGGCCAAGGTCAGCTGATCCGATGCATCCAGCTTCGTTTTCCAGCCGAGTTGCTTGAGAAATGCGCGATAGTGCTCCTTCGCCGCCTCGTGCGTCAGCCGCGACTCGCTGCCGAAGCGATGCGAACGCGGATTGACCAGTGGATCGAATTCCAGGGTTGCCCAATCATGATGCACGTGTGGCCGGATCTCTAGCAGCGGGCTGTCGAGCCACTTGCCGAGCTGATTCACCGCTTCGGAGTTCTCGAAAAAATCCCGCAGCGCCGCCACATCATTGTGGAGGAAACCGAACGTCGCCACCGCCTCCGAAAAATGCAAACGCTCGCGCAAAATCCCGGAAACCTGCTCGAAAAACCCACGATCCTTCAGGCGCCAGCGGATCGCAAACAGATCGATTTTTTTCAAATTCTCCGTCCGCAACCGTGCGATCACCTCCTCGTCCGTGCCCTCCTTGGCCAGCACCAGCCACCACGCGGCATCCTGCGGCGCGGGTTCGTTAGAAACCCGCAAACTCCGCGCTGCGGTGCTTGCCAGCACGGTGCCGCCCTCGCTCACATGCAAGGGATACACCGCGAAATCGCCCGCCGCCGGAAAGTAGAATGTCAGGTCCAGCATCAGCACGCCATACGGGTTCAGCTCATGCGTTGATGACAGCGTGGCCGGCCTGCCGCCTAACGGAATTGATCCCGCTGGAATCTGTGCCAACACGTCGATGCGCCTGCCGACGCCCGTCGGATTGGTGACCACCAGCGAAGCGCCGTAGGCCACGCCGGGGCGGAAATCACCGGTGACCACATTCTCGATCTGCCGTCCATCTTCCCGGCGGAATGTTTCCGCCTGCGGGCTGAACGATTGGCGCACCAGCAACGGTGATTCCGCCGCGACTTTCTCCGTGCGCCGCGTGTCCTTGTAAAACAACAGCATCGGCTCGCGCGCTTTCACCCGCAGCGTGCTGCCATCCACATTCACCTCCGGCCGCTCCGCCTTGAATGGCAGGTCCAGCAACGCGAGACAAAGCAGTGCTTCGTTTGCATTCGTATGGCAGGCATTGAAATGCGCTGATAGAAACGCCCCTTTACCATCCCATGCTGCTAGATCGAGCCAGAACCGGTTGAGCGGCACGCGAGACTCATCGGTGGCCGTGGTGTTTTTGAAATAGTTCGACTCGCGCCACAAGCGCGTCTTGTCCGGAAAATCAGAAAGCCGACTGCGTGCGGTGAGCATCTTGCCGTATTCCGCGCCGGAGTCGGAGAACGGATCCATCGCCGACGCGTCAAGCGGCAACAGCACGCCCTCGGGATCCAGTCCAGCGCCGGCATTGACAAACCCATCCACCTTCCGCGGGATGCTTGATGGTGGAGCGCTGGCGACTGATTGGGTCAGCTTTTCGACTTTGTCCAGCTCGCTCGGAGTGCTGGTGACCATTAGCGTTCCGTTAGCAGCCA
>JBDNIB010000792.1:0-16235 GCA_041688535.1 Prosthecobacter sp. | reverse complement strand
CTGTCCACATGACCGCCCGTCGCCACAGCGGCGACGACGATGCTTTGCGCATCGATCATCTTGCCCATCACACCGCCGGAGCTGTTCGAGGCGGCCATGTGAATCGGCGAGAGATGCAGTTGGTTCGCCGTGACCTGCTGCAGATTGCCAAACAGCACGTTTGATGCCGTGTCGCTACCCGTTAGTGCGACCCCAAGCCAGCCAATGATGGGAGAGAAAAACGGGAACAGCATGCCGGTGCCGGCCATCACGAGGCCCATCGTCGTGTCCGTGCCGCTGTAGCGTGTCACATAACCCAACGCGAGCATGAGCGAGATCGTCAGCAGCGGCACACGCAGCTTCCAGATCGTCGTCGCAAACAGTTTCGCGATGCGCACTGGCGACAGCCCGAGGCAAAGTCCGGCAAGCACTCCCGCCAACATCGCCGCCGTCCCGGTGGCGGAGAGCGCGTTGAATTTGAAGACCGCTTTCTCCATTTCCGCATGCACCACCACTGGCGGCACACGCTCGACGGCCTTGTGCAGCAGCGGCACCTCGATCTCTTGATTGAACACACCGTTCAAGCCGCTCTTTACCGCTGGCATTCCCCAGGCAAAGACGAACGCGGTGAGGAAGACCCACGGCAGCCACGCCTTCCACGCCGCGTGAGACAGGCTGCCAGCCGGTCCTTCTTCCACCGGCTTCTCTCCCTCATCCTGCGGTTTCCACACCTTCATGAACAACACCAGCACCGCCATCGCCACTACCGCGCTCACGATATCGACCAGCCACGGTCCGTGATAATTGCTCATCACAAACTGCATCACGCCAAAGCTCAATCCTGTCACGAAACATGCCGGCCACACTCCCAGCATGCCGCGCCAGCCGACCTGCGCCGCAACCAGCCAGAACGGCACGATCAGCGAAAAAACCGGCAACTGCCGACCGACCATGGCGCTCAGCGCCATCAAATCCAGGCCCGTGATGTCCGCCAGCGTCGTCAACGGCGTGCCGAGCGATCCAAACGCCACCGGCGCCGTGTTGCCGATCAGCGCCAGCTTCGCCGCTTCGAGCGGCTTGAAGCCGAGGCCGATCATGAGCGCACCCGTGATCGCCACTGGCGCACCGAAACCTGCCGCACCTTCGATGAACGCGCCAAAGCTGAACGCAATCAGCAGCGCCTGAATGCGCCGGTCACCCGACACACTCGCGATCTGCTTTTGCAGCACCGCGAACTGCCCGGTCTCCACGCTCAGGTTATAAACAAACATCGCGTTCAACACGATCCACCCGATGGGAAACAGCCCAAACGCCGCCCCATTCACCGCCGCCATGCCCGCAAGTCCCGCCGGCATGCCATAGACGAAAATCGCGATCCCCAGCGCCGCCAGCAGTCCCGCACCCGCTGCCAGTTGCGCCCGCACATGCCAGAATGCCAGCAGCCCCAGCAACACCACCACCGGCACCGCCGCGATGCACGAAGAGAGAACAAGATTGCCGAGAGGATCGTAGTTTTGGGACCAGGTCATGAGGATGCAGATTGGCACATTGCCCTGCCCTTTTTCATGAAGTCCCAGCCCCAGACGAAAATGAACACATTCAGCAACAGGTGTGCCGTTGTTCCCCACCAAGTGGTGCAATCAAAACGATAGCCCTCGATTTTCAGCACTGGTCCTTCATACGGTAGCCCAAGAATAATCTGTGACGCCATTCCCATGAGCGAGAAGATGGTAAATAGCATCAAAATCAGTCCCGCTGTGGTTATCACAATCGAACCCGCGAGCTTTATCCGTGCCCAGGCGATGGCGCGATTTTTTCGACCACTGAGAGAAACAGTTTGGGCGCTCATGGTTTTGAATTGGCAGTTAATCTGATCGCACGGCATCACGCAAGACTTGCATCGTGTGCCTAACCTGAATGTTTGACCCTAACTGCTTCAAATGCATCTGCAACTGCGTCAAGCAGCCGATATTCCCACTCGCCACGATCTCCGCGCCAGTGGCGATGACCGCCATCGCCTTCTGTTCGCCGAGCGACGCGGCGATCTCCGGCTGGTCCATGTTGTAACTGCCCGCGCTGCCGCAGCAGAGGTGCGCATCGGCGACTTCGAGCAGTTCCAGGCCCGGAATGGCGCGCAAAAGATCACGCGGCTGCCTGCGGACGTTTTGCGCGTTCGCGAGGTGGCAGGCGTCGTGATAAGCGACCTTGAGTTTCGTTTCGCGCAGAGGTTCACGCAGCCCAAGCTTCATCAAGAACACGCTCACATCCATCACGCGATGCCGAAACGCCTCAGAGCGTGCTTCATCCGCCGTTCCGCGCAAGACAAGGTGGTATTCGTGCATCGCGGAGCCGCAGCCGGCGGCGTTGGTCAGAACTGCATCCACATCCGCTGGAAACGCAGCCAGATTTCGCCGCGCAAAGGCCCGTGCCGCCACGAGATCGCCCGTGTGCCAAGCCAGACCGCCGCAGCAGCCTTGAGAACGCGGAATGACGACCTCCACGCCGTTGTGCGTCAGCACCTCAATCGTCGCCGTGTTGATGTCAGGATCGAGCACCTGCTGCGCACAACCCAGCAGCAGCGCCACTCGCCCACGACGCTCACCCTGCGCAGGATTCACCTCCGCCCACGATTGCGCCGCAGGAATCGTCTCCGGCATCAGCTCCAGCATCGAGCGCCACGGCTTCGGCATCATCCATCGCATCACTCCCATTCTTCCCATCAGCCCCAGCAACGCCGCCACCCGAAACCGCTTTGGATACGGCACCGTCTGCGCCGTGATAAACCGTCGCAACCGCTCACCGAGTCCACGCTTGAACTTCGACTGTGCCAAGACGCGAAACGGACTGATCAAGTCGCGATAAGACACGCCGCTCGGGCAGACCGGTTCGCACGCAAGGCAGCCCAGACAGCGATCCACATGCGGCTGCGCAGCCTCGAAGCTCAGCGTGCCTTCGAGAACTTCCTTCATCAGCACGATGCGGCCACGCGGCGTGTCCATCTCCTGCCCCAGCTCGCGATACGTCGGACACGCCGCCAGACAAAAGCCGCAATGCACGCAGGCCGACACGGCCTTCGCCATCGGTTCGCCCAGCGGCCCGAGTTGTTTGGTTGGAATGGCGTGGAGCATGTTCAGACGGAGCGCGAGTGTGTCGAAGACCACTCGCCTGTTTGAGGTGATTCGTTGCCGACGGGAGTTGAAAGTGGCGAGTGGTCTGACGACACGCTCGCGCTCCATTCATCGAGCGTCGGAAAACGATGCTGAGGATCGAGCGCCTGCTTCACCGCATCTTCGATGGCGAAACGCGTCCTGCCGCCGATCCACAGCGGCCCATCACCGCGCAGTGTCATGCCACGAGCAGGAAGTGCACGAGAAAAGGCCACGTTGCCGCCACAGCTCACATGTGCGGCTTGGTAATCACCGATCTGGTCAGGTGTGATGTCTGTCTTATAAACCCAGCATGTTTCGCGGATCTTATTCCAGATGGCGTTGTTGATGATTTCGCCACCGATCTCCTTCGCCAGCACCTCCAGTGCTTTTCCAGGCCCGGAGAGTCTCGCGAGCATCGTTTCGCCGCCGGGTAGAACATCAAGCGCATCGGCCTCGAATCGCGAGTTGGCGATGCGGGCCATCGTTTCGGCTTCAAACGGCAGTTCGAGCGTCAGCGTTGATTCCGGCTTTGGAAACACTTTGAACGTCACCTCGCCGATCACGCCAAATCTTCCGAGGCTGCCGACGAAAAACTTCGGCACATCAAACCCCGCCGCGTTTTTGACGACCTTGCCACCGAGCCGCAGCAGACGGCCCAAACCATCGACAAACTGGACGCCGAGGATGAAATCGCGTACACCGCCGAAGCGGAAGCGCCCTGGGCCGCTCAAGCCGCTGGCCACCACGCCGCCGATCGTGCTGCCCGCTTCAACGAGCATGGGATCAAACGGCAGATACTGCCCTTTTTCCGCCAGCGCGGCGATGATCTCCTTCACCGGCGTTCCCGCGAGCGCGGTGAAGGTGAACTCGCTCGGATCATACTCCGTGATGCCGCTGAGGTTCCGCGTCGAAATCTTCACAGTATCCACCGCCGACAATCGTGGCTTCGTCTCCGCTCCCACAGCAATGACGCGCGATGCGGAAAGCACAGCGTCGCGGAGTTCCGGGAGGGTGGCGGGTGTCATGGTGAATGTGACATGATCCGTTTGCCGTGTGCGTCAGGATAAATCCCGGCCAAGAAAGCTGCATGACGATAATCGACACGGAATGGATCGTTGATGCCGAGCAACCGGATCGTGCCTCTGCCGATCTTGCTGCGCGCGCGTATCACCGCTCCATCGAGCGCAAAATGATCGCGCCATGCATCAATGCGTGGATTGAACAGCCTGACCATCATGCCATCGACGATGGTGGAGATGTCACTCCCCTTGGCGCGATTGCATTCAGGACAGGACAGACAAAGATTGTGATCGAGAGCGGGATCTTCGTGCTTCCGGGCGATGACGTGATCCACATGAAAAGCCACTCGGAACGCCGAGGACGAGATCAGGCAGTACTCGCAGACTCCTCCTGCGCGGAGCATGACGAGTCGGCGCACCTCAGCCGTGATCCCAGGGTCGTTCATGCCGCTTTGCCAGCAGCCTGGCTGACTTTTAGCATGGCCTTGGCCTTGGCCATCATAAGGAAACGGTGGGCTTCCATCATCCGATCCAGCTCGGCGCTCTCTTCCGGCAAAAGTCCGTCTCGTTTCTCGCGTGCGATCAATGCTTCGAATCTTGTCTGGGCCTCCGCCGAAGGAGAGTAGCCGATCAGTTGCTCCGGGGTGAGGCCGGAAACCAGAAAGTCAGTCACTTCATCATAGATGCTGTTCATGGGGTCATTCTAATCAGCCGCAGCCTGGCAAACAAGACCAAATTACTCCCGTGAAATGATGCCAGCCTGCTCCAGCGGATGCAGCCCCACGTGTGACAAGGCGGGCGCTTCTTTGCCGGGGAACATCTTGCCGGGATTGGCGATGCCGAGGGGATCGAAGGCGGCGCGGAGGCGCTGCATGCAGTCGATCTCGTCGGGCGTGAACATGTCGCCGAGGAAGTCCCGCTTTTCGACGCCGATGCCGTGCTCGCCGGTGATGGAGCCGCCCATTTCAACGCACATCTTCAAGATGCGACCCGCGAGGTCTTCGGCGCGATGCAGCGCGCCCTCTTCACGGCCATCGAAAAGGATGAGCGGATGCAAATTGCCGTCGCCGGCATGGAAGACATTCGCGACGCGGATGTGGGTCTCGCGAGACATCTCGGCAATCCGGCGCAGGGCTTCGCCAAGTTTACGCCGTGGCACTACGCCATCCTGCACGATGAAGTCGGGCGAGAGACGGCCCACGGCGCTGAAGGCGCTCTTGCGGCCTTTCCAGATGGCCATGCGCTCGTCCGCATCGCGTGCCGGACGCATCTCGACGGGCGCACTCGCCGCGAGGATGGCATCGAGTCGTTCACGTTCGATGGCGACGACTTCGCGCGGACCTTCGAGTTCGACGATGAGCACAGCCTCACAGCCCGGCGGATATTCGGCATGCACGGCAGCGACCGCAGCCTCAAGCGCCAGCGCATCCATGATCTCGATGGCTCCGGGCAGCAGGCCGCTGGCGATGACTGCGGAGACAGCGTCACCTGCTTGTTCGAGTGTGCGATAACCGGCGAGCACGGTGTGAAAGCACTCGGCCTTCGGCAAAAGCTGGAGCGTGATTTCGAGCGCGATGCCGAACAGACCTTCGTTGCCAGTGAACAGGCCGCACCAGTCCGGGCCAAGTCGTTCGCGACTGCCGCCGCCCCATTCGACGACCTCGCCCGTGCCAAGCACGGCCTTGATGCCGAGGACGTGGTTCGAGGTCATGCCGTATTTGAGGCAATGCGCACCGCCGGAGTTGAAGGCGACGTTGCCACCGATGGTACAGATGCTTTGTGATGATGGGTCCGGCGCGTAGTGCAATCCGAACGGTGCCGCAGCCGTGGTGACCTGCGTGTTGATCACGCCCGGTTCTACGACGGCAATGCGCTGCTGCGGATCGAGCTTCAGGATGCGGTTGAGACGATTGAGCGCGATGACGATGCCATCCGCAATGGGCAGTGATCCACCTGACAAACTCGTGCCGCTGCCGCGGGCGACGAAGGGCAACTGCAATTCATGACATAGCCGCACGATGGCGATGACTTCTTCCGACGTCTCCGGCACAACGACGGCGAGCGGTCGTGTGCGGAAGGCGGTAAGGCCATCGCTCTCATACGCCGCCAGTTCTGGCGAGCGCGTGAGCAGACGATCAGGTGGGAGGATTGCGGCAAGACGATCGAGAGGAGCGCGGGCACTCCTGCCCGCTGCTTCGGAACTGCGGACAGGAGTGTCCGCGCTCCCTTCGTGTGCCGCATGCGCCATGAGCTGTGATTATTTCAGCACCTCACGCAGCGCAGTGAGCACGAGATCGACGTTTCGCGCGGACGAGCCGTGGCCCATGAGGCCGATGCGCCAGGCTTTGCCGACCATGACGCCGAGACCGGAGCCGATTTCGATGCCGTAGTCTTCGAGCAGACGCTTACGCGTGCCTGCGTCATCGACTCCAGCGGGGATGCTGATGCAGTTGAGGGAGTGCAGCGAGCGTTTCGGGATGTAGCTGATGCCCATGGCCTCCAGTCCGGCACGCAGACGCAGGTGCATCTTCTCATGACGGGCGATGCGGGCATCGAGACCTTCCTCCAGCACGATGTTCAGCGCCTCATGCAGGGCGTAGGTCATGTTGATCGGCGCGGTGTGGTGATAGACGCGGCCACCACCGCCGCCAGTGTAGTACTTGCGCAGCATCGAGACATCCAGATACCAGGACTGCACCTTCGTTTTGCGCGAGTCCATGATGGCGAGCGCGCGGTCGCCAAAGCTGACGGGGGAGAGGCCGGGCGGACAACTCAGGCACTTCTGCGTGCCGCTGTAGATGGCATCAATGCCCCAGGCATCGACTTGCAATTCGTGACCGCCGAGGCTGGTGACAGCATCGACCACGAGCAGCGCGCCTTTGCTGTGGATGAGATCGGCGAAACCTTCGAGCGGCTGATGTGCGCCGGTGCTAGTCTCGGCATGAACGATGCCCACGAGCTTCGATTTCGGATGCTGATCGAGGGCGGTGGCGATTTGATCGAGCGTGATGACATCGCCCCACGCCGCTTCAACGGCATGCACGGTGGCACCGCAGCGCTCCATGACGTCCTTCATGCGACTGCCGAAGACGCCGTTCACGCAGACGATCACTTCATCGCCGGGTTCGATGAGATTGACAGCGATGCATTCCATCCCGGCCATACCGGTGCCGCTGACGGGAAAGGTGAGTGCATTCTTGGTGCGAAAGACCTGCCGCAGCATCTCGCAGACCTCGTCCATGATCGTGAGATACTGCGGATCGAGATGGCCGAGCGTCGGAGCGCCAAGCGCACGCAGCACGCGTGAAGGGACAGGACTGGGGCCGGGGCCGAGAAGGATGCGTTCAGCGGGGAATTGGGTGTTCATGAGTGAAAGGCGTGAGTATGGGCAACGGCCCGGTTTCCGGCAATCATTGTTTCAATCCACAAAGCTGAATTCGTTTAGGTTCAGAATCACGCGGCAGGTGTTTTCCAAACCTTCGCGCTTTGCGTAGTCGAGCAGCGGCGCGAGTTCGTCGTTCGTCGGTTCGCGTGAGAACGCGAGGGCAAAGGCACGCTTGGTTTGCGGCTCGATGCCGACAGCTTCTTTCGTCACACGTTCAGCAAAGTGCTTCGCCATGGCCACGGTGAGGCCGTTGTTCATCATGGCGAGCGCTTGCAGCGGGCTGAGCGATTCGTTGCGCTTGTCCACGCGCATGGACGGGTCGGCGCAGTCGAGCACGGTCATGAAGGGCTGCTGCTGGCTGCGCACGATGAAGCGGTAGATGCTGCGGCGGTGGCTCTTCGGGTCTTCGGGATCGTGCAGCGTGTATTCGTAGTGCGGACTGTGCTGCGGCTTCTCGATGATGAAGTCCTGAAAGCTCGGGCCGGCCCTGGTGAGATCGAGCTTGCCGCTGGCGGCGAGAATCGAATCGCGAATCGACTCGGCATCAAGTTTGCGGCGGTTTTGATGAGAGAGGAAGACGTTGTTCGCGTCGGACAGACTCGCGCCTTCCGACGACTGGCGATACGTCTCGCTCATCACGATGAGCTTGTGCAGCTTCTTCAAGCTGCCGCCCATCTCATCGCGGAAGGTCAGCGCCAGCCAGTCGAGCAACTCGGGGTGGCTCGGCGTGCCGCCCATGCGGCCGAAGTCGTTCGCGGTATCGACGAGGCCACGGCCGAAATGATACTGCCACACGCGATTGACGATGCTGCGCCAAGTGAGCACGTTGTTTTTGCTGGCGATCCACTTCGCCAAGGCCGCACGGCGGGCGGATTCGTCTTCGCCACTGAGTTGAAACGGAATTTGGAAGGCTTCGCTGAGCGCAACGATGCTCTGTGGCCCAACTTCCTGCGCGGGCTGGCGAATGTCACCGCGTTTGAGCACCTGAATCACGCGCGGAACACCGCTGGTGCCTTTGAAATTGCCGGTGCCGCTATGAACGGCTCCGACATAGACCTTGGCAGGTGCAGGAAGCGTTGGCAGACGTTTCAAAGCCGCACGCGCAGTTTGCAGTTTCTTGAGCGTGGCTTCATCGGCCTGGGCCAGCATGAGTGTGTCACGCTCACCGATGAGCTTCTGTTTGTCCTCGTCCGTGCGGCTTTCGGGGGCGATGCCATCGGTGAGGTTCGTTTTGCGCCAACGTGGCGGTGCCTCAATGCTGTCGAGCGAGGTGACTGGACGCCCGATGGCGAGATTGGGGCCCGTCTTGCTGTCATAGACCTCCAGCTCGGCCAACGCGAAGATGTAGTCGTCTTTGCGTGGCGCGAGCTTCACGGCGGTGACGCGCATGTAGCGGCCCGTGACGCCGTCATCGCCTGCCGTGCCGCTTTCGAAGGGCTTGAGGCCCGGATTTGGGAAATCGTTCATGAACGTGACGTCATGCTTCCGCCAGACGAGCGTAACGCCGGTTTTGAACTCGGGATCGTCGCTCATCTCGATCTTGAAGCGCACGGGAAAGCCGAAGCCGCCACCGATCTTGCCGTAGTCGTCGTAGCAGGGCTTCAGCACGATGCGCTCGACCTGCACGCTCTTGCCGAGATCCACCTGCACCCACTTCACGGTGTCTTGAGTCGGCGAAATGGCGCTGTGCCAGCCGAAGTCGGGCTTCGCGTTCGGATTGCCGGATTTCTCGGCTGCGCCGTCGATGCGCTTGGTGAGCGTGGCGTATGGCTCGCCTGCTTTCATTTTCAGAGGCTCTTCCAGCGCAGCTATTTCGTTCGTGAGCTGCAGCTTCTGCTTTTGCAACGCGGCGAACTTCTGCATCGACGCATCATCGGGATAGTAGTCCACGTCCGTGCGGTCGATGGCCGCGAAGACGGCCTGCAATGAATAATAGTCCTCCTGCGAGATGGGATCGAACTTGTGATAGTGGCACTGTGCGCAGCCGACGGTCAGCGAGCAAAACGCACCGATCGTGTTTTGCACCATGTCATCGCGATCCAGATGCCGCGCGATCTTGCCGTCGAGCTTCGTCTCCGGCACTTCCGCGTGGCCAATGTAATCCCAGGGTCCGGCGGAAATGAATCCAAGCGCCGTGATGCCGTCCGTGGTGCCGGGATAGAGCAGATCGCCGGCGATCTGCTCCTCAATGAAACGTGCGTATGGCTTGTCGTTGTTCAGCGCACGGATGACGTAGTCGCGGTAAGGCCACGCGTTCATGCGCGGCTTGTCTTTGTCGTAGCCGTGTGTCTCGCCGTAATGCACGAGATCCAGCCAATGCCGCGCCCAGCGCTCGCCGTAGCGCGGTGAAGCGAGCAAATCATCCACCAGGTGCTCATACGGCAGCGCCCCGTAACGTTCCATCTCCTCGGGCGATGGCGGTAAGCCGGTGAGATCGAAATGGAGTCGGCGGATCAAAGTGCGCGTGCCGGCCTGCGGTGCAGGCTGGAGGCCGTTTTCTGTGAGCTTGGCGCGGATGAAGTGGTCGATGGAAACCAAGGAGTGACGGCTTCTAGCCGTCTCTGCTGATGGCTGGAAGCCATCACTCCTTGTTAGCGGCTTGAAGCTCCACCAGTCGAGGCGGTCCTCCACTTTGGCGACATCCACGCCTTCCGGCCATTCCGCGCCTGCATCAATCCAGCGCTTCAGCACGTCGATCTCTGCGCTGCTGAGTTTCGACTTCGGCGGCATCGTGATTTTGTCATCCGCACCGCTCACGAAACGAAACAGCGGGCTTTCGGCGCTCTTTCCCGCCACGATGTTCGGTGCGTGGTCCGCGCCGCCGGTCAAGGCGATGGCCCGGATGTCGAGGCGGTAGTCGTTCTTCTGTTTTTCCGCGCCGTGGCACTCATAGCAGTGCTTTTCAAAGATGGGTCGCACCTCACGCACGAAATCGACCGCGCAGGCGGGCGTGGCCAGAACCGTGAGAGGAAACAAAAAGCGCATACAGTTCAAACGTCCGCCTGCGCGGTCGATTTCAGCGACGTTTCGGGATCTCCGTCGTATCAAGCACGTCACCGCGCAAGTTCTTGAATTCGATCTTCAGGGTGGGCGCGCCTGCCGTGAGGCTGAGGAGGAGGTAGTTGTCTGCGCGGGCGTGGAACTGCGATTGCGGGTCTTTGTAGAGGTCGCCATCGCCTTTAAGGCAAGTGTTGAAATAGGGCAGGCCACCAGCGAGCAAGGCACGATCTGCAAAATAGCCGAAGCCAGTGATCAGGGCGCTGCCTTGGCGAAAATGCTCGTGCCACGCGCCTTTGGTGAGGCCCTGGAGCTGCGTTTGCTTTTCGTTCATCAGCGTGATGACGAATCCGCCCCTGCTCTCGGCCATCGTCGTGGCGGACCACTGGAACTGTGGCGAGTCCGGCTGCCATGCGTGGCAGGTCTGCCATGTCGTGCCGTAATCCTGGATGTGATTAAGGTCGAGCGCGATGAAGCGCAGGTCGAAGCCGGGAATGTCGAAGTGCCAGTTCCATTCATCGCCGGGCAGGGCGAAAAAATCACGATACGCGGTGGCTGCCACGTCATAGACGGCGTGAGCGGGCGGTTTCGGGCCACGCGGAGTGATCTCGCGGTCATGATTGCCGAGAATGGGCAGGAACGGCGTGCGGCGGAAGAGCTCGCGGTGCGCGTCGATGAGCGCACTGAAGGCTTTCGTGCCTTCTTTGCCCTTCTCATGCAGGCTGGCGACGTTATCGCCGACGGTTAGGAGCAGATGCACATCGTCTTTGACAATGGCGCTCACATCCTTGCTCGGCGCATAACCCCAATCGCCGACGATGGCGATGCGGAGGTCTTTACTTGGGTAGCCTTTGAAGGTGGACACCGTCGAAACGTCTTCGCCACTGCGAACGCGGTAATGGTAGAGCACGTCTCGCTGATCCAGCGGGATATCTACGTGATGCAGCGTGACTTCGTCGGAGCTGTTGACCCGCTGCCCGAGCGCCTCGCTGGTGCCAAACTCGACCACGGAATCGCCGGGTGTGTTGGTTTCCCAGTTGATGACGATCTTGGAAGGATCGTTCGACGCATGCGTCAGCCACACGCGCTCAATGGGTGCTGCGAAAGCGGCGGCAGTGGCGAATAGAAAACCCAACAGGCGCATGGCGGGAATCATGGGGTGAGAACCTCCTTCAGCACGCGGCCATCTGTTTCCGGCAGCTTCAAATTCATGAGTTTGGCCATCGTGGGTGCCACGTCGAGATTGGTCATGCGTTCGAGTACGACGCCTTTTTTGATGCCGCGACCGCTGGCGATGAACATGCCATCGAGCTCGGGATCACCGTTGTGGAAGCCGTGCGTGCCGCCGTAGTTCACCGTGGGTGCAGTCACCGCGTCTCCTGCGGCGCTGTTGTTGAAGGCGTGGCCCGGTTTGGCGTAGAGCACGAGATCGCCCATGCCCTGGTTTTCCTCTGGCGTCGGCATGCCGAGTGTGTGGCCGTCTTTGCCTTCAATAACGCGCTCCACGCCTGCGGTCTGCGCAAACATCTCCTTGAGCTTGGGCAGCAGCTCGGCCTTGCGGGCAGAATCGTTGACATAGACGAAGGCCATGCCGCCCTGGGTCATGCAATAGGCGTCGCAGGTGGTGAGCGTGGGACCGAGCGCGGTGGCGAGGCCGGCCTGTTTGAGCACGACATTCGGATTCACATAGGTGCTCACTTTTTTGAAGCCGTGATCGGTGGCGATGATGAAGGTGGTGCGATCGCGCAGCCCGCTGTCCTCGACAGCCTGCACCAGATCACCGACGAGCCGGTCCGCGTAAGCCAGCGCGGTATGGCTGGCCATGGTGCCGGGGCCGTAGTTATGGTGCGTGGCGTCGGTGTTGAGCGTGTGGTAGAGGAGCAGGTTGGGCTGGTGCGTTTTGAAAATGTGGATCGCCGCCTTAGTCCACATGTTGTCGAGAAAGGTCACGCTCTTGCGCTGCGGGCCGAGCTGCATCCAGGCGATCTGCTCCGGTGTGACTGTGCCGGCGGCGATCATTTCCTGCACGACGGGACTTTCCAGCTCTGGCAGTTCCGCGAAGCTCCAGGTGATGGTGCCGGGTCGGGTGACGGCCACCCAATCAGACTCCGCCGTGGTCAGCCCGGCCTGATGCGCGATGTCATAAAGCGTAGGCACGAAGACGAGCTTCGATTTGTCCACCCAGGGCTCGATTTTCGCCGGTTTGTTGCCGTCCTGGCGCACCAGCAGGCCGTTGAACAAGACGCCATGCTTGCGCGGCTCCACGCCGGTGACCAGCGTGGTGTGATTGATCCAGGTGATCGAGGGATTGCTCACCGTCATCGCTTTCGTGCTCGCGCCTTCTGCGGCCAATTTGCGCAGGTTCGGCACTTGCAGCGATGGGTCGTTCCACAGCCAAGCGGGGAAGCCGTCGATGCTGATGAGGATGACGTGGTGGTCTTTGCTGCTGGTCGGACTCGACTTTGAGCAGGAAACGAATTCGTTCACGACTGTGGCGCCGAGCAGAAGCAGAATGCAAAATTTCATTTGTGGCGAAGAGTTACGAGTGCTTGTCGCGTTTGCTTGCTTCACTCATGAAGCGCTTCGCATTTTTCCTCCTCACCGCCATGTCCGCCCACGCCGTTGAAATCATCGCGCATCGCGGTTTTTCCGCGCGTGCGCCGGAAAACACGCTCGGTGCCTTCCATCTGGCTTGGCAGCATCAGGCCGATGCCTGCGAGCTGGATGTGTATCTCACCGCCGATGGCAAAACCGCCGTCATTCATGACAAGGACACGAAGCGCACGGCGGGCATGAAGCTGGACGTGGCAACGTCAAAGCAGGCAGAGCTGACCGCGTTGAATGCCGGATCGTGGAAGAGCAAGGAGTGGGCGAATGAGAAAATCCCGACGCTGGAACAGACGCTCGCCACCATGCCGAAGGGCAAGCAGCGCTTCTTCATTGAGATCAAATGCGGCGCGGAGATCGTGCCGGAGCTACAGCGCATCCTGGAACCGATGCAGGAGCGTGCCGCACAGCTCGCCATCATCGCCTTCAACCGCGAGGCGGCGGCGAAATCGAAAAAGGCGATGCCGTGGATCAAGGTTTACCGTCTGGCCTCGGGCAAAACGAAGGACAAGAAGCCCACCGATTTGACGCAGCTCATCGCCGACACGAAGGCCGACCAGCTAGACGGCTTGGATCTCAGCGCCGCCGATTTTCCGTGGGATGCAACGATGGTAAAGCAAATCCGCGATGCAGGCTTCGGCCTCTACGTCTGGACGGTCAATAAAGCCGCCGACGCACGCCGTTTCGCGCAGCTCGGCGTGGACGGCATCACGACGGACGATCCGGTGATGCTGCGGGAAGCTTTGGCAAAGCCTTGATCTGGGGCGCATCGTGTGGTCTGTGCGCGGCCCCACATGTCTCCCATCACTCCTGCCGTCATCTCCGCTAAAGACCTGCGCCTCCAATTCGGCCTGCAACAGGTGTTCAATGACGCGACGATGAGCATCCATGAGGGCGAGAAGCTCGGACTGGTAGGGCGCAACGGCAGCGGCAAGACCAGCCTGATGCGCATCGTCGTCGGCACGGAGAAACCGGATAGCGGCACAATCTCACGGCGCAACGGCATCATCGTCAGCCACCTCGCCCAGGAGTTTACGCTGGATGACGAGGCCAGTGTGATCGACAACGTGCGCACGGGAGCCTCAGCTCTGCTCGACATGGTCGAACGCTACGAATCTGGCGACTACAAAGGCGATCAGGAGGCCGACCTGCTGCATCAGATCCAGCTTCACGACGGCTGGGGCGTCGAAACACGCATTCAGACCGCGATGAATGAGCTCGGCCTGCCTGCGGCGGATCGCATCGTCAAAGATTTGTCCGGGGGTGAAAAGCGCCGCGTAGCGCTGGCGCGGGCGCTCGTGACGCAGCCCGATCTGCTGCTGCTCGATGAGCCGACGAACCATCTCGACGCTGAATCCATCGAATGGCTGGAGATTTTCCTGCGCGATTTCAGCGGCGCAGTGCTGTTCGTCACGCATGACCGCTACTTCCTCGACCGCGTGGCCACCCGCATCATCGAAATCGACGACAGCCGCATCTACAGCCATCCCGGCAACTACAGCGCGTTTTTGGAAAGCAAAGCCGTGCGCGAATCGGTGGAAGCGAACGCCGAACGCCGCCGCCAGAGCTTTTTGCGGCACGAACTTGAGTTCGTCCGCGCCGGAGTCCGCGGACGCGGCACCAAGCAGCGCTCACGGCTCGATGAATATGACCGCGTGGCCGCCATCGACGCGCCCGAGGCCGACCTGGTGATGGATTTGATCATCCCGCCGGCCGCCCCGCTGGCGAACACGATCATTGATGCCACCGACATCAGCGCGCAGATCGGCGACCGCTGGTTGTACAGCCATCTCGACCTCAGCTTCGAGGCCGGCACCTGCACCGGCATCGTTGGCCGCAATGGCTTGGGCAAAACGACCCTGCTGCGCATGCTCATGGGCCAGCAGCCGCCGAGCGAAGGCAAAGTCACCATCGGTAAGCGCACCGTCTTCAATTACGTCGATCAGCAGCGCCTGCTGCTCAATCCCGAGAACAGCGTCATGGAGGAAGTCGCGGGGCCGATGTCCGAGTTCGTGCAGTTCGGCCCAGAGAAGCTGCATGTGCGCACGTATTTGCGCCGCTTTCTCTTCACCGACGAGCGCGTGACGATGCGTGTGAAGGAACTCAGCGGCGGCGAGCAAAGCCGCGTGCTGCTGGCGAAAATCCTGCGTCGTGGTGGCAACTTCCTCATTCTCGACGAACCGACGAACGATCTCGATTTGCAGACGATGCGCGTGCTGGAGGAGGCGATTCTCTCCTTCAAAGGCTGCGTGCTCGTCGTCAGCCATGACCGCTACTTCCTCGACCGCGTGTGCGACCGCCTCATCGCCTTCGAAGGCCAGGGCCAGATTCATGAATGCGCCGGGAACTACAGCTACTACCAGGAAAAACGTGCTGCCCGAGCCGCCGCCGAACTGGCGCACGTCAACGCTGCGGTGAAGAAAGAAAAAATCGCCGCCGCCAACGCGCCGAAGCAGCGCAAGATGTCGCAGAAGGAGCAGCGCGAACTCGCCGAAATCGAAGCCGCCATCGCCAGCCTGGAAAGCGAGATCGCCGCGATAGAGGCCGAACTCAGCAACCCCGAGACGTTTGTGAAACTCGGTGCTGGCGCGAATGACTACATGGCGAAACTCGATGCCAAGAAGCACGCGATGGAGGGCAAGTTCACACGCTGGACTGAGCTAGAGGAGATCAAGGCGACGTGCGCGGTTTAAGATGGATTCAACTCATCGAATTTGAAGGCCAACGGCCTTCCGTAACTCAGCCCAGGGTTGGCACAACCCTGGGGCACAGCCGGCCCACCCACCGTCTCTCAAGAACCAACCCCAACGGGGTTGAGTCCATCACCGCGCCCGCCCAACGCCCCGTCAATCCCACACATACGCCTCGTCCCACGCCTGCCCATGGCGGCGCAACAACTCACGGTATTCGTCCTGAAACGTGATCTTTGGTGGAAAACTCCGTGTGGATCAAAACGCGGGCGAGGGATTGCGGCATGACGGAACTCTGGCCGATTCGGCGATGGAAGCAACCCCGTTAGGGTTGCTCGAAGGAGGCGATGGGGTGTCACGCGAAGTCCCAGGGTTGTTCCAACTCTGGGCTTAAAGACGCAAGCCCGTT
>JBDNIB010000791.1:0-3572 GCA_041688535.1 Prosthecobacter sp. | reverse complement strand
TGATTCCAATCTCTGCATCCTCTGCCTCTTTGCCCCACTGCGGTCCATCCGAACGTCCTGCTGGCAACGCCGGGCTGCGTCATCCGGGTTCAACCGCCCTGAAGCGGAGGGATGTGCGCCGAACTATTTGCTCAGCTCCAGCATGCGCAGGATCGGCTTCTCGGCACGCTGGCGCAGATCCTCGGGCATCTCGACCTGCGGCGTGAGATCGCGCAGGCAGTCGTGCAGTTTTTGCAGAGTGTTGAGCTTCATGTAGCGGCAGTCGGCGCAGGCGCAGTGGCCGGTGGGGCCGGGGATGAATTTTTTGCCGGGCACTTCGCGCTCCAAACGATGCAGCATGCCGCTTTCGGTGACGATGATGAAGGCGCTGGCGGGGCTGCTGCGACAGTAACCGACCATCTTCTCGGTGCTGCACACTTCATCGGCCAAAATGCGCACGGCGTAGGTGCATTCGGGGTGCGCGACGACTTTGGCATCGGGGTATTCGTCTTTAATCTGCTGGATGCTGTCGCGGGTGAACTCAACGTGGACGTAGCACGCGCCCTTCCACAGGTCCATCTTGCGGCCGGTGCGCTCCATGACCCATGAGCCGAGGTTTTGATCGGGGACGAAGAGGATGGGGCGGTCCTGCGGTGCGGCTTGGACGATTTTGACGGCGTTGCCGCTGGTGCAGATGCAGTCGGTGAGCGCCTTCACATGGCCGCTGCAATTGATGTAGGCGATGACGTAGTAATTCTTGGCGGCGTTCGCCTTCAAGAAGGACTCAAGCTGTGGTCCGGGGCAGCTCTGCTCCAGCGAGCAGCCGGCGTTCGCATCCGGCAGCACGACGATCTTGCTTGGGTTCACGATCTTGGCGGTCTCGGCCATGAAATGCACGCCGCAGAAGACGATGACGTCGGCTTCGGTCTCTTTCGCCTTGTAAGCGAGGCCAAGGGAGTCGCCCACAAAGTCGGCGATCTCCTGGATGGCCTTGTCCTGGTAGTTGTGCGCGAGGATGACGGCGTTGCGCTCCTGTTTGAGGCGCTTGATTTCTTCGATGAGGCTGGGGGCGGCGGTGGCGACCATGGGAATGATTAAAACAGACCAGAGCGGAAGCAAGAGAAGCGGTGATTCGTCATTCGACATTCGGCACTGATCATTCCAAAGTTCCCCCGTGACCCAAAAACAGCCACACCCGCTCCTCGACTTAGCGCTTACCATCATCCTGCCGTCCATCGCGCTGGAGAAACTCAGCGCCCCGGAGCGACTCGGGCCACTTTGGGCACTGGTCGCGGCGCTGATGCTGCCGCTGGGCTTCGGCATCTGGTGCTACCTGAACAAGCGCGGGCTGAATTTCTTCTCGGTGCTCGGTCTCGTCGCCGTCATCATCACCGGCGGCCTGGGATTGTTCCAGCTCAATGCCATCTGGTTTGCGGTCAAGGAGGCGCTGTTTCCCATCTTCCTCGGCATCGCGTTTCCGCTGAGCCACCGCTGGGGCAAGCCACTGATCAACGAGATGCTGCTCAATCCGCAGGTCATCAATCAGCCCGCGCTGCATCAGGCGCTCGACACGCCCGAGAAGCACCACGACTTCGCCGTGCTGCTGAAAAAGGCCTCATGGGGCATGGCGGGAACGATGCTGCTGTCCTCGGTGGCGAATTTCGCGCTCGCCCTTTACCTACTGGGCGACAAAACACCCGGCAGCCAGGAATACATCAAGGCCATCGGCCGCCTGAACTGGGGCGGCTTCCTCGTCATCGGCATTCCGCTCATGGGCGTCACGCTCCTGCTGCTGCTCTGGCTCCTGCGTTCCATCACCCGCCTCACCGGGCTGGAGCGCGATGATTTGATGAATCAGGGGAAGACCATTCGCAAGGAGGTGAACAACGGCTGATTTCAGCTCCAAAAACCGTTTGCCGAAACGGTGGGGTCCGTTTATAGACTGCGCTCTCGGACTCGCGCGATTAGCTCAGTGGTAGAGCATTACCTTGACATGGTAGGGGTCACAGGTTCGAACCCTGTATCGCGCACCATCTTCGATCAAAGATTAAGTCCAAAACAGGCTCCTAAAAAACAAGAGCCTGCCCAATCAGAACCTGAGAGGATTCTGCGGCACGGTGATGATGAAATCCGCCCCCTGTCCTGCCTCGCTCATGCGGCATGTTATTGAACCAAGCTGTAGCTGGTGCTCCGGCCACCGGCTTCGTTTTTGACCAGCACCCCACGCTCGACAAGAACCTTGATGTCACGCAGGGCCGTGTCTTCGGAACACTTGGCGAGCTTGGCATATTTCGAGGACGTGAGCTTGCCCTCGAATCCATCCAGCAGGCGGTTGATGATGTTCCGTTGACGTTCATTGACCGGCTCCGCGTTGATGTTCTCCCACGTGCGCGCCTTGTGCATGACGCTGGCGAGCATTTCGTCGGCCTGCTGAATCGCCCGACCGAGACAGACAAGAAACCACTCCATCCAGGGCGTGACATCAAGATTCGACCGCTGGGCACGTTCGAGCTGGAGGTAGTATTCTTTGCGCTCCGCTTCGATCTGCGTGGACATGCTGTAGAAGCGTTCCGCCGTTCCATCCGCCCGTGCGAGGGCGAGGTCGGCGATAGCGCGACCGATGCGGCCATTGCCATCTTCAAACGGGTGAATCGTGACAAACCATAGATGCGCCACGCCAGCCCTGAGCACCGGATCAAGGCCGTTCCTGACTTCAAACCATTCAATGAATGATGTCATCTCGCTATCGATCTTTTCAGCGGACGGGGCGACGAAGTGAACGTTCTCCCTTCCCATGGGACCAGACACGACCCGCATGGCTCCGGCTTCGATCGGACGCCAGGCACCGACGGTGATGCGGTGCATGCCACTTCGTCCCGTGGGAAACAAAGCCGCGTGCCAGCCGTGCAGCCGCTCCGCCGTGATTGGCTGCGCGTAGTTCTGGGTGGCATCAAGCATCATTTCGACAATGCCCTCCACATCACGGCTGGGCACGGCCGTGCCTGCGTATTCAAGCCCGAGACGACGAGCGATGGAGGAGCGCACTTCATCTGCACTGAGCTTTTCTCCTTCGATCGCGCTCGATTTCACCACATCGGAGGTCAGTGTCGAGAGCTGGGCCTCGGAGCGCAGGCGGAATCCGAGCCCTTCCATTCGACCGAGCAAGCGGCCTTGTCGATGGCGTACCTCGGCCAGCAGTGGGGAGAGCATGGCTTCGTCCCAACGCAGTTTCGGCCAGTCAGGCAGTTCGTGGATGTATTCCATATTCTCCGGGCTATTTGCGGTGATTATGCCTCATTTTCCCCGCAAATCCACCTTTCTCCGTATTTATGCGGTGATTAGACGGGCTATTCACCGCAGGAATGATCTCGCTTGAGGTATCAGGCTTCCTTCCTTGGCCGAATCAAGCTGTAGATCGCTCATCACGCACTGACAATCAAACCACCAGAGGATTCTGTGGCAGAGTGATGACAAACTCCGCCCCCTGTCCTGCCTCGCTGGCGACGGCCACACTGCCGTGGTGGGCGGTGATGATGGCTTTGACGAGACTGAGGCCGAGACCGAGGCCGCGTTGAGCGCGGCTTTTGTCACCG
>JBDNIB010000790.1:0-4241 GCA_041688535.1 Prosthecobacter sp. | reverse complement strand
GAATTTTACCGGCGGCGGCATGGCCCTGTTCGACATTTTGAATGTGGGCATGATGAGTGGCACGGACTACACGCTCATGAACTACGGCTCCGTATCCGGCCTGACGCTCGCCAATCTCGCCTTTGGAAGCACTCCCGCAGGCTTCGCCGGCCAGTTCACCATCGGATCGAATGCGCTCACACTGCATGTGGACGCCGTGCCAGAGCCTTCGCGCACGCTTCTCGGCGGACTCGGCCTTGCATTCATCACGCTGCGCCGCCGCCGCAGTTCACGGACAGCCTGAGATCAAAATTCGCCGCGAAACACACAGCGCGCGTTCGGCGTCTCGTGAATGACGATCTCACAGAGTCCAGGGAGTTGCGGCGCGAGTTTTTTCCACAGCCAGGCGGCCATGTTTTCGATCGTGGGGTTTTCGAGACCCTCGATCTCGTTGAGGTAGGAATGATCGAAACGGTCCATGATAGGCTTCATGGCTTTGGAAATTTCGGCGTGGTCATAGACCCAGCCAATGTGCGGATCGACCTCGCCTTCGACGGCGATCTCCAGCTTGAAGGAGTGGCCGTGCATCTTGGTGCATTTATGGTCGCTGGGAAGGTTCGGCAGCGTTTGGGCGGCCTCGAAACGGAAGTCTTTGATGATGCGGCAGCGCATGGTGGTTCAGTTGGGTTTGGCGGGAGCCGGAGCGGGTGGAAGGAGGGTGAGTTTCAGTCGATGGACTTTGCCATCGAAGGGCGTGCTGTTGGGATAGCGGGCGTTTTTGAGGATGCCGAAACTTTGTCCGGCGGCGATGCCTGATTTCGGCTCGTGCGGGAAACCGGTCTCGAACGGTGCCACGCCGATGACCTCGCTGTGTCTTGGCACGGCCAGGGACAGCGTGCCACCACCGTCGATCTGCGCGCGGATATTGACGCGTCCGGGCTCCAGCACGGCACCGGTCACGGCAGTCTCTTTGCCATCCACCCAGACCGTCAGCGTGGGCTGCGCGGCGACGAGATGCAAGGCGTAACCTGACTGCGCATCGCCATGCGTGAGCAGTGTGCTGTCTTGATCGACGGCAGAATCGAAATCAAAGACGGCGTCCATGAAAACGCCCCGCCCCTGTAATTTGGGCGCTTCGGCGGCGCTGATTTCATCACCGATTTGCAGCAGGAGATCGTCCGAACCCGATGGACTGACCGCGCCAACGACTTCCGCCACCGGACGCGCCGCGCTGTTGAACTCTGTGGGGAAAAAAGCGACCAGCGCGGTTTTGATGGCCACATGTTCGGGCTGCGCGGCTAGATTGGTCCACTCATTGAGATCATTTTGATGATCGTAGAGTTCTTCACTGCCATCGGCGTAGCGGATGTAGCGCCAGCGCTCGTCCCGTACGGCGTAGCTGGCGTTTTTGCCGCCGCCCATACAGGTGATAGCAGGTTTGTCGCGTTTGGCCGCCGGATCGAGCAAAAGGGGCTTCAAGCTGCTGCCGTCGAGATGCTCTGGCTTGGTGAGTTTCACCAGATCGCAGAGCGTGGGATACAGATCGATCAAAGCCACCGGCTGGGCCGAGGCGGTGTCCGGCTGCGTGACACCGGGCGCGTAAATCGAGAGCGGCACACGGGTGGTCGGCTCCCACAGCTTGCCTTTGTGCCACATCTGCTTCTCCCCGAAATACCAGCCGTGGTCGGAGGTGAAGACGATGATGGTGTTCTTTGCGTTCGGCCCCTGTGCGACCGCGTCGAGGATGCGACCGAGCATGTCATCGCAAAACGCCACATTGGCGAGATAAGCGCGCACGGCGTCCTTCCAGAGTTTTTTTTCGACGGTTTTTTGATGATAGCCCTCTTTAAGATGCGATTTTGCGATGGTCGGCACGTCGTCGAGATCATCATCCTTCACCGCCGGCAGTTGGATCGAGTCCAGCGGCAGCGCGTCGAAGTATTTCTGCGGCACATACCAGGGCGAATGCGGGCGGTAGAGGCCCAGCGCAAGGAAGAAGGGCGTTTTGGGTTTCTTGGTGAGGAAATCGGCCGCAAAGGCCGCGATTTGACCGTCGTCAGTCTGCTCGTCCGCGACGGGAATGCCGCCCCAGTCCCAGTGCCAGATGTTCATGCCATTGAAATTTTGGCCCGTATGCACCGGCAGGTCTGGAATTTGCACGCCAGCCTGGGGAAAGCGCTGCGTCCATGCCGCGTCCTGCTCAAATCCGCGCCGCCCACCATGCCAGCCCGTCAGTCGGCCCTCCGGCCCGCCGTGATTCGCATGAAAGATTTTTCCAGCGGCCACAGTCATGTAACCCATCGTCTTGAAATACTCCGGCAGCGTCGGCTTACCCGCGATCTGCACGCTACGTCGCCAGTCCTGCTCATTGCCAAACACGCCACTCGAAGATGGCAGCATGCCCGTCATGAGGCTGGTGCGGGAGGGATTGCACAGGGCGTAGTTGCAGTGCGCATTGGTGAAGCGCATGCCCATTTTCGCCAAGCGGTCCATGTTGGGAGTGACGGACTGCGGATGCCCGCCCATCCAGCCGACGTAATCACGCAGATCGTCCGCGATGATGAACAGCACGTTGGGCTTGCCAGCGGCGGAAACCTGACGCGATTTCGTGGCAGCATCTGCCGAAGCGCACAGCAGCGCGAGCAGGAGAAAGATGAAGCAGGAGGCTTGGGGCATCGCGCCGAAGCTCGCACGGGGCAGCGGTGCTGTCGAGATTTTGCCCACCACTTCCGCAATGAACTCGCTCTATAAGATAAGTGGTTCGAATCCCCAGGCAGGCCGCAGATGAATCTTTTCTTGCCTTCCAATCGTTCGTGGATAATAATTCAGCCATATTAACCTCTCATAAATAAGAAGCTTTAACCGATCAGGTGTAAAAATTTATGAAATGTATGATTTTCACTTGATCCTACCTTTAGAAATTGTTACATTAATCATTATTCGAGATTTTCTCAAAACCTATAGCTCTAAGGAACCAACTCCATGATCACCGGCACCAAAAACCCCGCCAAAGACCACGCCAAACTGGCAGACTTCATTCTGTTCAGCCAGCGCGAGTTCTTACTGAATCTCTCCCGTGAGCTGAATCGGGATAACATCTCCTTCGCTCAGTTTTTCCTGCTCAGTTACCTCGCCACGTCGAAGGAACTGACCATGACAGACATCGCCCGCAAGATGGGCCACTCCACGGCAGCCGCCACCGGCCTCGTGGACCGTCTTGAAAAACTCGGCTACATGGAGCGCACCCATGCAGTGGATGACCGCCGCAAGGTGCTCGTGCGAATCACCTCCCGTGGCATCGAACTCGTCAGCCGCCTGCGTGACGAGCTGCAAAACCAGATCGCCGAGGCCATGAACGAGACTGCCTCCGAGGACGCCGCCAGCTTCATGAGCTCGTATCGGACGATGGCCACGGAAATGGCCCGCTAAGACCGCTTTCGTCTCCGCTTTTTTCAAAGGCGCACGGTTTATCCGTGCGCCTTTTCTTTTTCCATGGCAAAAAGCACGATGGATAATGCCCTGTGGATGACTTTCCCCGCGCTCGAAGCCCTGCCCGGCTTTGCGCACCGTTTTACCCTGCGCCATCCCGAGATCGACGTGGACGCCGAACGGGCGGAGGTGGTGGAGCGATTGTGGGCATGGCATCGCAGCCAGGCGGAGGAACTTGGTTTTGCCAGCGCCGCACTCTGCATCGCCGAGCAGGTCCATGGCGCTGAGGTGGCGGTGCTGGAGGCTCCCACCGGCGAAATCACCACCGGAGTGGACGGACTGATTTCAAACGTGCCCGGCTTGGTCATTGGCATCTATGTGGCCGACTGCTGTGCGGTTTATCTGGCCGATGCACGCAGCGGGGTATTTGGCGTGGTGCATTCTGGAAAAAAAGGCTCCGAACTGGGCATCACGACACGGGCCATCGAGAAAATGCAGCGGCACTTCGGCACGAACCCGGCCGACGTGCAGGTGCAGCTCAGCCCCTGCATCCGTCCGCCGGCCTATGAAATTGATTTTGCCGCCCAGATCCGGCAACAGGCGCTCGCCGCAGGCGTTCCGGCGGCACAGATCCATGACACCGGTCTTTGCACATCTGCGGATTTGCACCGCTTTTATTCCTACCGCATGGAAAAGGGCCGCACCGGGCGCATGCTAGCCCTGCTGGGACGCAAACCTTGATCCTCTATGACCTTCCATTCTCCCGCCAAAATCAATCTCTGGCTGCGCATTCTGGGCAAGCGCGCCGACGGCTTCCATGAGGTGCAGACACG